>NZ_BAAGTF010000013.1:0-36004 GCF_054782055.1 Aliiglaciecola aliphaticivorans | reverse complement strand
TCAAAAATGGAAGCACTCAGATGCTTGAAACGATATATTGCTCGAGAAATCTTTTACTTGTTGAAAAACAGAAATGCTTCGATAAATGCTATTCAAATAACTGCTTGACACTTAGAAGGGCATCCATTGCTGTCTTTACGTAAAATCTTCTGACCTTGCGTGACAGCCTGCCCTTCCTGAACGTAAATATCGACAACTTGCCCTTTAATTTCAGAGCGTAGTGTTGCTATACGATCCGGTTCAGTTCGGCCATAAATACTAACTTCGCGGCTAACTTGTTCGGCATATAAGGTCTCGACTTTAACCTTGGTTAAGATTTCTTCGCGAATCTCTTTCTTGTCTTCATTCTGCTCAGCTGATAAATGCCCTGATGCTATCCATAAACATAAAAGTATGAAAATAAAGAATGCTATCCAAGCTGGTTGGCGGCGAATTTTAGTTAATAAATGTGACATGTTACCTCCGTGTCAGATGGCGCTAACATTACTACTTTGAAAAAAATACCACCAACTCTAAATCGTTTCGAAATATGTACAAAATCAACAAACACCCTAAAAACTCATTATTTGATGTAATGAAAGAGCTATGGTTACGCTGGCAATACTATAAAAGTTTCAAAAAAAGACACAAAAAAGCCAGCTTCATGCTGGCTTATTTGTTTCAATCGCGATTTGATTACACGCTAAAAGAAGAACCACACCCACAGGTGGTTGTAGCATTTGGATTATTCACTAAAAAACGAGAACCTTCTAAGCCTTCAACGTAATCTACGGTTCCACCTACTAAATATTGCAGGCTCATGGGGTCGACAACTAGAGTGACTTCGTTTTTATCGATAGTCATATCGCCCTCATTTACTTTTTCATCAAACGTAAAACCGTATTGAAAGCCAGAGCAACCTCCACCAGTGACATAGACTCGTAGTTTAAGATTTGGATTTTCTTCCTCTTCTATTAATGTACGAACCTTTGCGGAAGCGGCTTCAGAAAATTCAATTGGCACCGCCATTTCTACCGACATATATTACCTCTACCTTAACTAACAGGGGAAATACCCTATCTATGGGTTAATTATCTAATACCTGAGTAATCTAATCAACTATTCTGTGCTGCTTTGTGCTTTTTCAATGTTCCAATCGAAGGTTTTTTCCAAATTCCCTCGTTTTCGCTTAAATTGAAACACTTCTGCTTTGACCAACACTTTTTCAGGTGAAAATTGACTAGGTAAAATCATTTCGCCTTGAATGGTTTGAAAATACTTAAAGCTAAAGCTCAATTCTGAAGACGCTTGAGTGATTAAATCTGACAGATCATATTGCTTAGGCTTACCGTTTTCACTGCCAATCACTGTTACATCAATTGAGCCTTTTACGACATTTTTGATTTTGTTTTGTTGCATTAGCACTAATTCAAACCAAAAAGCACGGTCGCTCAGTGACGCCTTAACCTCGAAGGCTTCGATAACAAACCCATCTTGTTCCAATTCGGGGGCCATAACTCGTTGATAAAATTTAATTTCTTCTTTTAACTTTGCTTCATTGGCTAGTCCCTGTTCAAGACTAAGCTGAGACTTTTTCACGGCAAGTCTTTGAACTTCCAATTCCACGCCAAGAATGTTTAACTGCTTGGTTAAACGTTGATTATCAAGTGACAAGTTTTCAAGGGTGTGTTCCAGGGTACTAATTTTTGCATTTTGACTCTCAAAGTGTGAGTTGCCGTACATAAGTGCAAAATAAGCAGTGCAAATAAATAAAATCAGCAAAACCGAATAAAATTTAAATGCGCTCCACGTTTTACGAATTTCATCTGGTATCAAAGGGTAATTTTCCTAAAATAATTTTATCATTGTTTACAAGCACTTGTGATAAGCTAAATCTGCCTCACATGTGCATCACAAAATGCATACAGGGCACCATTATTACCCATTGAAAGTATAAGCCCAACAGATAATGACATTAAAATCTTTCAGACAGGAATTAGCGACTCCTCGCACATCAATTCAACTATGTATATTGGGCATAGTGGGTGGGATGAGCGCTGCGTCTTTGATTATTTTATTTCGGCTTTGTGTTGAATGGTTACAGCTCAGTTTTTTAGATGAATTAAACCGCTTTTCTGACTTAAACCCCATAGTACGTTTTACATTGCCTATTGCTGGCGCTCTACTGATTATTTTGTTTGCCTTTCTAACGGGTTTTAAACACTACCGGATGGGGATCCCATTTGTAATTCACAGACTCAAACAGCGCTACGGTCACATTCCTTTTCGCACAACAATTAATCAATTTTTTGGTGGCATGATCGCTTTGGCCAGTGGATTTGTGGTAGGTCGAGAAGGCCCTTCTGTGCACTTAGGCGCAGCCGGAAGCAGTTTTATAGGTCACGGCTTAAAATTACCCTACAACAGCATTCGTATTTTATCGGGTTGTGGAATCGCAGCAGGGATTTCAGCCTCATTTAATACACCTTTGGCAGCGGTTATTTTTGTAATGGAAGTGGTACTGCGAGAATACCGCATACATTTATTTATTCCGGTTATGTTAGCCGCCGCTTGCGGCTCATTAATGACCAGGGTGGTATTTGGCCAAGTCCATGAATTGTCTTTTTTATCCTTTCAATATATTAATCATTGGCATTACCCTTACCTAATTATTTTAGGTGTGACACTTGGCTGCCTTGCCACCCTTTTTAATAATCAATTGATGAATGTCATTCGCTTATTTAGACCCGTTAAAATGATATGGCGAATATTAATAGCCGCAGTGATCACCGCAATTTTTGGATACTTTTTGCCAGAATCCCTTAGTGCGAGTTTAGACACCACTCACTCATTTGTTAGCGGTGAGACTACAAGTATGTTAGTGGCTATTTTAGTCGCCAAATTTATCCTTGCACTCGTTGCCATTGGCTTAGGTGTGCCGGGCGGATTAATTGGCCCAGTTTATGTCATTGGAATGTTGGCTGGTGCCGTATTCGCCATCCCCTTAGGCTTCGTTTTATCAGAAAACATTGATTATAATAACAGTTTTGCATTGCTCGGCATTGCGGGCATGTTAACCGCAGTTTTGCACGCGCCACTCGCCGCTTTATCTTCAATTATGGAGTTGGCATATAATGCTGATATCATTTTGCCTGCCATGCTGGTTATAGTGCCTGCTTATGTGACATCCACACAACTTTTCGGTAATCGCTCAATATTTATCCGCCAATTGGAATATCAAAAACTGCCATATAGCATTTCTCCCATAAGGGAAGCGTTACAAAAGACCGGTGTATTGGCCGTTATGGACACAGAATATAAATTGTTTATAGATGCTCCAGACAAGCACATAATGGAGTTTTTAGACACTTCCCCAAATCATCCAGTGGTACTGCGTTCTTCGTTTGAAATCGATGTTCAGTATTCTTTAGTGCACTATGAACTAAGTTTAAATCACAATAGCGGCCCGTTGGCCTATTTCGATATGGAAGGTGTACCCAGTCAATCTACTTTGGCTGAAGTGTATGAAATATTGCAAGTAAATCGAGATGGTGCGGTCTATGTATACGAGACAACCCCCTCTAGCATTGTAGGAGTCATTACCTGGAATAGCTTACGTACATACTTGCATCAGGAAAAGTTTTAACAAATTTAAGAAGGTAAATAATGTTAGATGGTTGGATAAACTCCATAAATTGGATAGGTTGGATAAAAGCACTGCACATATTTTTTATGATTGCTTGGATGGCAGGAATTTTCTATTTACCTCGCTTATTTGTATATCATTCGCAAACATCGAGCCAAGAAGTGCGGGATCAATTCAAAATTATGGAACGCAGGCTATGGTTTTTTGTAACGCCATTTGCCCTATTAACCCTTATTTTCGGGGTTATCTTAATTTATATGTATGGCAGAGCTTGGTTCGCCGCTTCCATGTGGATACACATTAAATTGACCTTGGTTATTTTCGTGTACGCGTATCACGGCTATCTTTATTTTCAGTTGAAAAAATTTGCCAAGGATATTATTCCTCATTCATCACGTTTTTATCGTTTTTTAAATGAAGCCCCAGTACTAGTGCTACTTGCCATAGTCGCTTTAGCCGTGCTTAAAGCTTTTTAATAGCCAATAGGTTAAAATTTAAGATTATATTTGCTTTACGCTGTTTCATTAGCCAATATATAAGCAATGAGAAATAATGGATTGGAAATAGGACAAAATGGACGTCAGCAATCGGCAACTTACTCTGCTTTTAAATAAAACGGATTCTGCATTTAAATTACTTCGTGATAATCCTGATTCGATTGAATATAACAACGCTTACGAAGAAGCTAAACAAGAGCTAGACTATTATCTCGGTAATATCCGCGATTCATTAAAGAAAAAATACAAAGACTTTTGACCTTGTCCACATAAAGTTCATCAGATTTCCGTTAATTACTTCTCAATCTTTCCCGTATTAAAATTTACTCCTCCCTTCTTTTAAAAAAAGTATGCGCTTTTCATTTACAAAACCTTGATTCACCCACTACAATGTTAACGATTTGTTAATAATGTTAATATTTCTGACATTATTTACGCGTATTATTGCATGCTTAAACTGAAGTATACATTGGAGTAGTTTTGAGACAGTTAGTTTTTTTCCTCAGTATTTTGTTCTGCGCCCTTCCCCTTTGCGCAAAAACCCCCTTGTCTTTAGAAGACTTAAACCAAATACGAAAAGTTAAAACTGTGTCTTTTTCTCCAGATGGACGTTTAGCGGCGATCACGCTCAATTTACCCGATGACAGCTATGATGGAATTGATTTAGTTAGTTTAAGAGAGCTTTATGTCGTATCTAAAAGAGGAAGAATTTCCCCCGTAATATCAGGGGGAAGTCAACTCGGTCACGTAAAGTGGAATAAAGATAGTGATCAGTTATATTTCTTAGGGAAATTCCAAGATGATAAAACCGTTTCCTTATATCGCATTGAAATAGGTGATGATGAACCTGAAAAAGTGTTTAGTGCTAAAACAAATATAAAAGGTTTTGATCTAAACGAGGAAAATGATGCAGCGATTATTTGGGGGTACCCTGCTGCAGAGAAGCAACAA
Source organism: Aliiglaciecola aliphaticivorans (assembly GCF_054782055.1). Classification (NCBI taxonomy): domain Bacteria; kingdom Pseudomonadati; phylum Pseudomonadota; class Gammaproteobacteria; order Alteromonadales; family Alteromonadaceae; genus Aliiglaciecola; species Aliiglaciecola aliphaticivorans. The sequence goes on along the minus strand of NZ_BAAGTF010000013.1, from coordinate 30,931 downwards.
AGACTGTTAAACAATGCCGGGTTCAACGCTACAGTATTTGGGGAGTCAACCGAAAACGCCTCATTGTGGCGCGTGAGTTTGCTAAATCAAAATAAAAATGCACATTTACTCTATAACGAAAGCCACGTTTTAAGTGCCAAATGGATCCCACAATCTGAGCAAATATTATTGCATCATTCCCCTAGTTCGTTTGCAGATGATGTTGTAATGGAAAGCGAAATTTCAGTTTTAAAACCCAGTGGACAAATTCTGCTCACCAATTCTCATCGAGGGAAAGTGGGAGAGATAAGTGTCTCTCCCACTGGAAGCCATTATGTATTTATTGGCGCACAAGATCCGTCTGACCCCGCTGAAGGTCGGCTATGGCTTAGCCAAACATCATCATCAACAGCCGTAAATATACTGCCTGATTTTGCTGGCCACGTAACTGCAGTCAATTGGTTTAACCCAACAACCGTAGGTTTTATTGGCGCTCAGAATCTCAGTACATTTATTGCCAATAAGGACATAGAGGATCTGAATAAGTCATACAGAGTGCGGGTAAAACATGAAGGTAAAATCAGTGCCCTTAGTGTTGATGCAAAAGGTTATAATATAGCTTACTTGGCTGACTCCCCAGAGCATCCAGACGAACTCTTTATTAAAACTAAACATAGCAACAAAAGAATGACTAACTCTAACGTTTGGTTGAAAGATAAAGACCTACCTAAACAAACTGAGGTCTATTATACAGCCGCAGATGGCACCATTATAGATGGGATATTGGTGGAACCAATTGATAATTTAACTTCTACATCATCCGCAATTATTTTTGTGCATGGTGGCCCTGAAGCCCATTTCTCTTTAGGTTGGAATAATAGTTATTCCTACCCTGTTGCTTATGCAGCCAGCAGAGGGTTCTATAGCTTTTTACCTAACTACAGGGGCTCAACGGGAAAAGGTGTCGCCTTCTCTAAATTAGGACAAAGAGATTATGCCGGCGCTGAGTTTGACGATCTCTTAGATGCACGCACATTTTTAATTGAAGAATATGATGTAGATCCGCAACGAATCGGTATCACTGGGACGTCATACGGTGGATACGCTGCCGCCTGGGCCGCAACAAAACAACACGATTATTTTGCAGCCAGCGTGTCAGGGATGGGGGTGGCTAATCAAATTTCAAAATTTGGTACAACCGACATTCCCACAGAAATGCTAAATCTACATGCTTTAGTCGCACCTTGGGAAGACTGGTCGTGGTATCTGGAACGAAGCCCTATTTACCATACCAAAAATGCAACAACCCCACTATTGTTGTTACATGGGACTCAGGATACAAGGGTTTCCCCAAGTCAATCCAAAGAGCTTTATCGCTACTTTAAATCCAATGCTGACGCTCCAGTGAGACTTATTTTGTATCCTAATGAGGCCCATGGATTCGCTTTGGCACCAGCAAAATTAGATTACAGCATGCGTTTGATGCGCTGGATGGAGCACTTTGTTGTTCAACAAAACAAATCCAAACCAAGCCATCAACTTCCTCATCACGATTTGCCCGAGGCTGAATTAAATAGTGAGTGATCCAGTATCAGTTTCTTTATAATCATCCCATCGTAAGTACCTTACTCCAACCCACCTGAGTTAAGTTTACTTGATGTATTTAGTTTTTCTAACATCCACATAATGTTATGATGTTGGGCTACTTAACGAAATCCGGCATTCTGAAAGTCAGAATAATGCAAACGAGACCACGAATAAATGTCACAAGAACTACAAGATCATTATGCAAGCATTCTCCAACATTTAGGGGAAGACACCACCAGAGAAGGTTTGATTGATACGCCTAAAAGAGCCGCAAAAGCGATGCAGTTTTTAACGGATGGATATGAAAAAGATGTTCATGGCGTTGTAAATGGAGCCATTTTTGAAGCTGATACTGATGAAATGGTAATCATCCAAGACATTGAATATTACTCATTATGCGAGCACCATGTACTACCTTTCATAGGCCGTTGTCACATTGCATATTTACCAGACGGTAAAGTACTTGGTTTATCAAAATTCGCACGAATTGTGGATATGTACGCTCGTCGATTACAAATTCAAGAAGGTTTGACCAAACAAATTGCTGATGCTGTATTAGAAGTCACAGGTGCAAAAGGTGTGGGGGTTGTTATGGAAGGTAAACATATGTGCATGATGATGCGTGGTGTGCAAAAGCAAAACTCATCGATGATCACCTCAGTGATGTTAGGTTCGTTTAGAACCTCTCAAGCAACTCGCACGGAGTTTTTACGCTTAATTGGCAAGTGAGTTTTTATCAATCAGTATTGTTTTACTTAGGTAGATACACAAAAAAGGCGCTTTTAAAAAGCGCCTTATACTGAATTGTTTAAATCTCTCGCCCGTTATAGGTCAAGTTCTTTTAACTTACGCGTTAAGGTGTTTCTTCCCCACCCTAGTTTTTTAGCTGCGTCTTGTTTGTGACCATTCGTGTATTGCAATGCTCTTTCAAGCATGATTTTTTCAAATTCGTGGGTGGCTTCATCTAAGATATTCTGACGACCAGAGTGCAGTTGTTTATCGGCCCAACTAGCCAACAAGGTTTTCCAATCGCCTTCTTGATTGGCCGCTTGCGTAGTAGCAGGCTGAGTACTAATTTCAGGTGGCAAATCATTTATCAAAATTTCTTGACCACTGGCCATGACGGTTAACCAACGGCACATGTTTTCCAATTGGCGAACGTTTCCAGGCCAAGCTAACTGCGAAAGTACATTGGCAGCTTCCTTGCTAAGAGACTTAGCATCGACTTCCAATTCTTTTGCGGCACGGCTGAGGAAATGCCGAGCCAACAATGGGATGTCTTCGCGACGTTGTGCCAAGGTTGGGATATGAATCTTAATCACGTTGAGACGGTGGTAAAGATCTTCTCGAAATTTTCCATCTACGACTCGCTGTTCCAGATTTTGGTGGGTTGCAGCGATAATTCTCACGTTTACGCTAACTGGATTATGCCCCCCAACACGGTAAAACTGACCATCTGCCAATACTCGCAATAGACGCGTTTGCACATCCAAAGGCATATCACCTATCTCATCTAAAAATAGTGTGCCTCCATCTGCTTGCTCAAACCTACCTTGCCGAGCAGACTGCGCTCCGGTAAACGCCCCTTTTTCATGACCAAACAATTCCGACTCAATTAGGTCAGCCGGTATAGCGGCCATATTTAAAGCTATAAAAGTATTCGCTTTACGAGGACTATGGCGGTGCAATGCTTGAGCAACAAGCTCTTTACCCGTGCCTGACTGACCATTTATCAAAACGCTAATACTCGATCTTGATAAACGCCCAATGGCTCTAAAAACCTCTTGCATTGCTGGTGCTTCACCAATGATCTCAGTGTCTTTCGCCTCGGGTTCAACCTGTCGTTGCGAGTTTTGTTCCCTTGCATGGGCTAAAGCACGCTGGACAAGGTTCACTGCCTCATCGATATCAAATGGTTTAGGTAAATACTCAAAGGCTCCACTTTGATAGGCGTTTACTGCGCTATCTAGATCAGAGTGGGCCGTCATAATAATCACCGGAATATCAGGAAAATGGCGATGCACTTCTTGCAGTAATGTCATGCCGTCCATTTGTGGCATTTTAATATCAGAAACGATGACTTCTGGTTGTTGACCAGAATGTAACTGCAGAAGTAGATCTTCTGGATTCTCAAAACTAAAACAAGGAATTTGCGCCGACTGCAACGCTTTTTGTAATACCCAACGAATCGAGCTATCGTCATCTACGACCCATACTGGTTCAGCGTTCATTAAATTACGTCCTTTTTCTCTATCGGTAAATAAATTTTAAATGCGGTATGACCAGGCCAACTTTCAACATCAATTTTGCCTTTATGGTGGTCTACCAAAGATTGTGCAATGGACAGTCCTAAGCCTGTGCCATTTGATTTCCCTGTTACCATTGGATAAAACAGGGTGTCTTTTAGCTCAACGGGGATCCCTGGACCGTTGTCGATAATTTTAATTTGTGCAACTAGCGGATATTTCACGCCGTGTATCGTAAATCTGCGTTTGATTCTGCTTCGAATAATAATTTCAGGCTCTTTATCGTTATTTTCCAATGCCTGAATACTATTAGTGACAATATTTAAAACCGCTTGTTGTAACATATCTTGATCTAAAAACAGATCTGGAATACTCGGATCGTAATCGCGTTCAATATGAATATTATGGGTCGCATCCAACTTCACTAAGGTACGAATTTTTTCTAACACTTTGTGTATGTTTACCCACGCAAAATTGGGTAACGAATTAGGGCCCAAAAGTCGATCGACTAAATTTCGCAATCTATCTGATTGGCCAATAATTACTTGAGTAAACTCTTTCAAGTCAGGACTATGTAATTCTTTTTCGAGTAATTGTGCTGCCCCCCTAACGCCCCCAAGTGGATTTTTAATTTCGTGGGCCAATCCTCGAATTAACTCTCTAGCAGCTTGAAGTTGCGCCCACTGCTGACTTTCTTGACTAATCCGCTTCTGCTGATCAATGACTTTAATCTCAAGCAAAAGAGCAGACTTTTCTTCGAATTCAAATGATGTGACTGTCACATCGGTTAATACATGTCGACCATCGGAAAACGCAAATAGCACTTCGCCATCAGAAAATCCCTGGTCTCGTTCGATTGCACCTTCTAAGCGCGCAAATGTTACGCTGGAATGAGATACAAATTGGGTCAAAGGAAAACCAAGTAATTGATTTTCTCCGCATTCTAATATCGACTGCGCAGCTAGATTGACGTAACGGATAGAAAGGTTTTTATCCAAAACCAGTACAGCCGTAGCCAAGCTTTCCAAAAGGTGTTTAAATTGTTCACTCAAAGAAATTTCATCCAATTACATTATTGCACCATATAAGTGCACAACATTCACCTGTTAAAGTCAATGTCAATTAAGAAGCACGCTACAGGCTTCTAAAACGTTTAATTTGGATTGATCAACGTCGATGCCTGGTGCATGTAAAACACTCTAGGCTTAGACAATGCAAGGATCTTGCCTGTATGGTGAATAAATTTTACTTGGATTGAATGTTCTCCTCGCACTACGTTTTGAAGTCGAAAAGAAGGGGCAGGACTGGTTTGCACTAGCTCACCATCTAAATAAATTTCGAATTTGCCATTTCCAACGGGCTCAAGTTGAGCGGTAACTGAAACCTTACCTGAATTGTTACGCAGAGTTTGTTTATCCGCAGGGGAAATAATCTTAAGCTGGTAATCGGGAAACTCTAACCTATTCCTTTTAATCGGCTTTTTCGATACCCCATTGGTTAACGAAGGCATCACAGTACTATTGGTATTTTCTAAATCCAATGGTTCTGCCCCGCTTTGCGGTGTATCTGTGTAGGTTATTGAGCCGTCAGAATTTACTATTTTGTAAAGGGTCTCGCCAATTGCGGCAACGGAAAATAACAATAAAGCAATGATAATGGTCTTTTTCATACCTTAGAGTGTAGCCTTTTCCGGAATAAAAAAAAGCCCGCAATAATGCGGGCTAGTATAAAAAACAATAACTATAGCAATTAGCAGCTGTAGTACATGCCAAATTCTACTGGGTGAGTAGAAGAGTTAAGTAACTCAACTTCTGCAGATTTAAGCTCAAGATAAGCATCAATCATGTCATCAGTCATAACGCCACCAGCCGTCAAGAATTCACGATCACTATCCAAAGCTTCTAGAGCTTGTTCTAATGAACTTGAAACTGTTGGGATTTCTGCCGCTTCTTCTGGAGGAAGATCATAAAGATCTTTATCCATAGCATCGCCAGGGTGGATCTTATTTTTAATTCCGTCAAGACCAGCCATTAACATTGCAGTGAATGACAAGTATGGGTTACCTGTTGGATCAGGGAAACGTACTTCGATACGACGAGCACGTTCACTATTCACGTGAGGAATACGGATAGATGCAGAACGGTTACAAGCAGAATATGCTAACATTACCGGTGCTTCAAACCCTGGGACCAAACGCTTATAAGAGTTAGTAGAAGCGTTAGTGAATGCGTTAATCGCGCGAGCGTGTTTGATAATACCACCAATGTAGAACAAGGCTTCTTCAGACATACCAGCATATTTGTCACCAGCAAAAACGTTTTTACCGCCTTTGCTAATAGATTGGTGAACATGCATACCTGAACCATTATCACCTACTAGAGGCTTAGGCATAAAGGTCGCTGTTTGACCGTAAGCATGAGCTACGTTATGCACTACATACTTATAGATTTGAACTTCATCAGCTTTTTTAACTAGCGTGTTAAACAAGCAAGCGATTTCGTTTTGACCTGCTGTTGCTACTTCGTGGTGATGGGCTTCAACAGTTAGTCCCATTTCTTCCATAACAAGACACATAGCAGCACGAGTATCATTTGATGAATCAACTGGAGGAACTGGGAAGTATCCGCCTTTGATACCTGGACGGTGGCCCATGTTGCCGCCTTCAAACTCAGCACCTGAATTCCAAGAAGCTTCTTCAGCATCAATTTTGAAGAAAGAACCAGACATAGTAGTGCTATATTTCACGTCGTCAAACAAGAAAAACTCTGGCTCTGGACCGATATAGACTTCATCACCGATTCCAGTCGATTTTAAATATTCTTCTGCACGACGAGCCACAGAACGAGGGTCGCGGTCGTAACCTTGCATAGTTGAAGGCTCAAGTATGTCACAACGAACGTTAATTTGTGTTTCTTCTGCGAATGGGTCAAGAACGACTGTTTCTGGATCAGGCATAAGTACCATGTCAGATTCATTAATGCCTTTCCAACCAGCGATAGAAGAACCATCAAACATTTTACCTTCTTCGAAGAAGTCTTCAGTTACTTGATGAGATGGGATTGAAACGTGCTGCTCTTTACCTTTTGTATCGGTAAAACGTAGATCAACAAATTTCGCTTCGGTTTCTTTGATAAGGTCTAAAGCCTTTTCTACTGACATTGTGTCCTCCTGAATATAATCAAAGATTATGGTATTTTTCAATCTTGCAATACTAGTTGCTCAACTAAGCGATTTTCATGCCATATGCATGACGCCCCTAAAGTACCTGTTCTTTCGTTGAAATGGTGAATAAACAACGCTACCCCAAGTAATTTTTGCACCATACGTGATCACAAAGCCCTAATATGGTGCGCTAGTTATTTATATTAGGAACTAGTTTACTCAGATTAACCTAATAACAAACAGATAGATGTATTATTTTGATATTGGCTATTACTATCTTTTTCACAAAACAGTGCATGCTAATTAAAATTTCGCACCAAGCCACAGCCAAAGCTTGTCGGTATCAGTTTTCCCACTTTCACCAGAGTAGTTGGCATACTTGATCCCCATGGAATAATTAGCAGAGACTTTGTAGGTATATAGCAAATCAATTTCACTGCCAAGATCATCTACCAGCTCTGTGGATTCGTCTGCTTCAAAGTCATGATAGGTCGCAGTCAAACTTCCACCAGCCAATTTCCCAGAAAGTGTTACGGATAAGTCTACTAGCCCCTGTGCAGGTGTAGCTAAAAATATATCAGCCCAGCCATTAAATTTATGCAAAGTCGCTAGGGGTGTAGAGAATCCATAATTTCCCTCATCGGAACCAAGTACTTCGTAACCAATTTTTGCGGTAACACCTGAAAATACTGCGCCAGCTTCTAGCATTAAGTAATCCGCATCAAAGCTAGTGGTTGCAGAATCACTGCTTTGGGTCGCATATTCTGCCGTATAGATAAGTTTAGTATCACCTACAACGTTGTTTCCTGAAAATCGGATACCAAAGGTGTCCAACGAGTTTTCAACATTATTGTCAACCTCAAGTAAATAGCCGTAAGCCGTTATTTTTCCCACAGATGAATTATACGAGGCATTGATTAGATGATCTTTAGCATCCAAATCTGCAGCTTCAGCGAAAATACGGTTGCGTTGCGTTAAATAGGCATATTTTAATGAAACGGCTTTCACAGGACTGTAATCAAAACTGAAACCATCAAAGGTTTGACGGTCTTGACGCCAGCCTACATGGCCAATAAAACGATGATTGTCCATGGTAATCACTTGCCTACCCACTTTAGCGGTAAATTCGTCAGTAGAGTATTGAAGATACCCCTGATCGAGCTCAGTATGCTCAGGATCTGCTATCACTGAATAGATTCCGGAGTTATAACCTGTTGGCCCGACCGTATAATCGCCCTGCCCTAACACTATACGCGTATCTTCCACTTCAATCATGGCTGAAAAATTCTTATAGCTCGCTGATTGATAGCTCAACAAAGTGCGCAAGGTAAGTGCACTTGCATCTTCCACCGCATTGTCTTGCTCCACAGATTCATAGCGCAACAGAAAATTAGCCTTAGCCGTGCCATTTGCCATAGCTTCAGTCACAGATTCTGCAGCATTAGCAGACATAGTAGATACATTCAACAGAGCAAGGGGTACTGCAACATTAAGTGTTTTTTTTGCTAACGTTTTCATCGTCTTTTCTCTTATTTTAGGCATGACTTTGCCGAGACTTTGGCTGGCTAATAAGCTCATTAGCACAAACCTAAGTCTTGGTTTACATGGTATTTAAAGGTTAATGTGTTTAAATTTTGTCTTAGCCGGTTTTTAAGCTTCCTGGCTGTCCTTTGGCGGATTTGCTTTTTCGGTGAGAATCCACAGACTCTACTTTTCTTTGTTTTTCATACAAGAATTTAAGTACTTCATGTCGATAATGGTTGTACTGAGGATTATCGGCTAACTCAATGCGATTTCGTGGTCGCTCTAAATCGATGGATAAAATTTCGCCTATGGTTGCCGACGGTCCATTGGTCATCATGACGATACGATCAGACAGTAAAACAGCTTCATCCACATCGTGGGTAATCATAATAACGGTATTTCCCAATTGACTATGTATTTCCATTACTGAGTCTTGCAAATGTGCGCGGGTTAGCGCATCTAAAGCTCCGAAAGGTTCGTCCATTAACAGTACTTTTGGCTCCATGGCGAGGGCCCGGGCGATGCCTACCCGCTGTTTCATTCCGCCTGATATTTCCGACGGCAATTTATCTGCAGCATGGCTCATATGCACAAGCTCAAGATTGTGCTCAACCCAGTCCTTAATTTCTTTTTTAGAGCGTCCTGTCTGGGTTTGTTTTACCGCAAGCTCGACATTTTTGTAAGCAGACAACCATGGCAGTAATGAATGATTCTGAAAGACTACGGCCCTTTCAGGTCCAGGCTCGTTGACTTCTTGCCCTTCGAGTATCACCCCACCAGTAGTGGCCTGATACAATCCGGCAATGAGATTTAGAACCGTCGACTTTCCGCAGCCAGAGTGACCGATTAAGGATATAAACTCACCTTTTTGAATTTTTAAATTCACTTCCGTCAATGCAGTGAAAGGCCCTTTTGGTGTAGGGAAATCTATTGCTACTTGGGTTAGTTCAAGTTGATGTTTAAATGTCATGATCATTTCCTCTTAGCGTAAAGTCGCTGATTTATCCCAACTTACCCACTTCTGAAGCTGCAACATTAATCGATCCAGTATGAAGCCGATGATGCCAATGGTGAGTACTGCAACCATTATACGAGCCAAAGATTCCGAGCTTCCGTTTTGAAACTCATCCCAGACAAACTTGCCTAGCCCAGGGTTTTGCGCCAACATTTCAGCTGCGATCAACACCATCCAACCAATACCTAACGACAGACGTAAACCCGTAAAAATCGCTGGAATTGAGGAAGGCATTACAATTTTTATTACATGTTGGATAGGATTTAGTCTTAATACCTTACTGACATTAATAAGATCCTTATCAATGCTCGATACACCAACGGCGGTGTTAATCAGAGTTGGCCATAAACAACAAAGTGCCACTGTTGCTGCAGAGGTTATAAAAGACTTGGCGAACATAGGATCATCAGACACATAAACGGCACTGACCACCATTGTTACTAACGGCAACCATGCGAGTGGAGAAATGGGTTTAAATAACTGAATCAATGGGTTGATAGCCGCGTATGAAGACTTACTTAATCCACATAGAATCCCCAAAGGAACCGCGAAAAGTGATGCCATAACAAAGCCTACCATGACCGTATAAAGGCTCGTCCAAATCTGTTGAAAGAATGTTGGAGCGCCGGTGAAGGCTCGAATTTTTGGTTGATAATTAGGGTCTTTTGCTACCCTTTCAGCATTGCGCTTATGTTGGCGCTCATAAAACGCTTCAGCTTTGCTTTGCTGGGTATAATGTTCATCTACCAATACCTTGGCCTGTTGCCAAACAGCAGTAGTACCAGGGAATTGCCCCAAAGAAGTATCAATATTTTTGGCTAATACATTCCACAGGCCAATAAACACGACCAATCCAATTACCGGCAGCATTATGGTTTTTAGCCATCCAGTTAGCTTCACTAAATCGAAGCTTGCTTCTTTCTCTGTGATCATAGGAATAGCTGCTTGTTTAGACATTTTAGTTCTCCGTCCGGTGAATTCACCTAAGCTTTAAAGCTTAGTGTCACCTTTGATTCCAATAGTAAATTTTTCCAAATAAGCATTTGGCTGAGTACCGTCATAAACAATATTATCGATGAAGTGTTTCTGAGCAGGTTTGAAGCCTGTTTCAGTAGCAAATTCAGGAAAATCTTTTGCATCCGCTTTGCCTTCAGCAATCAATGCCTTTGCAGCTTGAGCATAAATGTCTGGACGATAAACTTGCTTGGCAATGTCTTTGTACCAAGAGTCCGGTTTTTGCTCACTAATTTGGCCCCAACGACGCATTTGGGTTAAATACCAAATGGCATCACTGTAAAATGGATAAGTCGCGTTATAACGGAAGAAAACGTTGAAGTCTGGAACCTCTCGTTTGTCTCCTTTTTCATATTCAAACGTACCTACCATGCTGTTTGCAATTACCTCAGCGTCAGCACCAACATAAGCGCTTTTAGCTAATATTTTCACGGCCTCAGGACGGTTAGCATTGTTATTTTCATCTAACCAGATGGCAGCTCGAATCATAGCTTTAACCACGCGAATATGAGTATTCGGATTCTCCTCAGCCCATTTTTTGCTGACTCCAAAAACTTTCTCTGGGTTATCTTTCCAAATCTCATAGTCAGTGACTACGGGTACGCCAATACCTTTAAACACAGCCTGTTGATTCCAAGGTTCACCTACGCAGTAACCTTCGATTGTGCCAGCTTCCATAGTGGCTGGCATTTGAGGGGGTGGAGTCACTGACAACAACGCATCTGCATTTATTTGTCCGCTAGTATCATCTTTGTGTGGTGCATAGTAACCAGGATGGATGTTACCCGCAGCTAACCAATAGCGAAGCTCATAATTGTGAGTAGATACTGGAAACACCATTCCCATCTTGAAAGGTTTACCTTGGTCTTTAAAACTGTCAATTACCGGTTTTAACGCATCGGCTTTTATCGGGTGTACTGGTTTTCCATTTTCATGGGGAATATGGGTTTTCATTTGACTCCAAATATCATTGGAGACAGTGATAGCGTTTCCGTTTAAATCCATACTGAAAGCAGTAATAATATCGGCTTGCGTTCCATAGCCTATAGTTGCACCTAATGGTTGCCCTGCTAACATATGAGCACCATCTAGCTGCCCATCGATGACTCTATCGAGTAAGACTTTCCAATTTGCCTGAGCCTCTAAAGTGACATATAGCCCCTCATCTTCAAAAAATCGTTTTTCATACGCTATGGCTAACGGCGCCATATCGGTCAATTTAATAAAACCAAACTTAAGCTCTTCTTTTTCCGGATAACCCACTTCTTGAGCATGCAAACTTGTGCTGCCAATCACTACGGCTATTGGGGCCAAAATCATAGCTTTACGCATCGACGATACCAATTTAATAACTGCATTCGACCATTTTGTTCGAGACATAATCCACTCCGAATTTTTTCCAAAAAAAAACCCACGTCAACTCCAAAAACTTGAAGTTCACGTGGGCTACTTTGCCGTATCAAATAACTGCAACTTTGCAGACAAATGATATTATGTTAGATGGACAACGCTTAGATTATTATTTTTGCTTTAAGCCTTTGTCTCGAGCGTTATAAAGCACGACTAATGCCAACTTTTATTATCGTTAAATATCAACAACTTAAGATGAATCACTAATGGCATCTCACTATTTGAAAACCATTGTAGTGCAATTTGCACTTTGAAATTGCCTCATAAAAGTGCTCTTCCAGCATTTTCAGGGCTCTTATCTAAGGGTAATCATTAACCTAACTTTGCTAACAATGGGGAAATTTGACGATAAATATCACTGCGATAGATCCCTTCTATACATCCTGTGGTTTCGGTATTGTCGGGAATTTGACCACTATCTTGCATTTTTTGTAACAACCATTGACCATACTCAACGTCTGGATTATTGACGTCTTTGCCATCAACAGTAGTAGCAAATTGATTGTAAGAAGGGACTGAGCGCGGGGAAAGGGTTGCTTGCGTTAAGCAACTTCCTAATAAAGAGGGGGTAATGATCTCTAAAGGTTCACCTAAGAAGCCTTCCTGACTCATCATTACCGCGGTTTCAAAACGATTAGGTACTGAGTCCAACCAATTACAAGCTTGCTTGAGAGCCGCGCAAATTGCTAAAACAGTATTTGGATTGGTTTCTGCAAATGACGCCAAAAAGCCTAACACTTTTTCTGGCGAGTCTTGCCATATGTCAGATGAGGTCACCACAGTAACGCCGCAACTACCGCGAACGGCCTTGGCATTCCACGGCCCACCAACACAAAATCCATCGATATCACCACTTAACATAGAATCGACCATATTAATTGGTGGTACAACACTGATATTTACATCGTCAAATGTGATTCCGCCACTCAACAACCAATCTTTGAGTTGATAGTGATGACAACTGTAAGGAAATACCGTAGCAAATGAAAGTTTGGTTTGATTGTGCTGGGTTCGATAGTCGATAACGTTTTTGAGAAGTTTAGCATCAAGGGGAAAGTCTAACTGAAAAATTTTATTGACCGACAATAGCTCTTTAATCAGGGGTTCAGATAAGGTAATGCCATTACCATTTTGACTTAACACCATAGGTGTCAAAACATGGATAGGTGCAACGCCCAATCCTAACGTACTGGCAATGGGCATAGGGGCAAGCATCTGTGCAGCATCTAAAACACCAGCATGTAACTTGTCTCGCAAGGTCGCCCAGGAATTTTGTTTCTGTAGAGTTACGTCTAAACCCCAGTGTTCAAAATATCCTAAATTTTTTGCAACCACAAAAGGGGCGCAATCAGTAAGAGGGCTAAATCCTAACGTTAATTGTGTTTTTTCAGGTTTCATCATGTTTTGTATTACAACTTACAACGAATTAAACATCGATATTATGGTTTTGGCCACATCATCTAACTTTTGACCAGTATCCATAGCCGTTTTTCGCATAGTATGGAATGCCTGGTCTTCACTGATATTTTTATTTTTCATTAGTATTCGTTTAGCCTGATCAATATTCTTTCGAGAATTTAGTTGCTGTTTGGTATCGCTTAACTCAGTTTTCAATTTTTGAAATTCGCGAAACCTAGCAACAGCAGCATCTAATATGGGTTTTACCCGATGAGGTTCAAGATCACCCACTACATAAGCACTAACCCCAGATTCAATACTTTGATTGATAGTGTCTGTATCTTCTTCGCTAGAAAACATAACCACAGGTTTGGGGTCAATATTTTTGATCGTATGCAAACTTTCCAGAATATCCCGACTAGGTGACTCAATATCGATAACGATAATATCTGGTTGGAGTTGATCTACTTGCTTTAACAAAGTACCTGATGGACTGGCTAAATGGCTTATTTCATAGCGAGAATCACCCAAAGCAGCAGTAACAAGATCAGCACGATGAGTATTTTCATCAATTAGCAGAATCCGTAGGTTTTTCGCGCTTTGAGCTAAATTTTGTTTGTTCTTAATACTCGCCAAAACACATATCCAGCTTTGAATTGAAGGGATTACCATGGATAAATGTAGTCACAGCAATCTCCACACCATAAATATGCCCCTAATAAAATCAAACACTTAGCAAAAGTCGTTTGCAATATCGCAATCATTTTCTAATTTGCTTGTGCAAGTGCACCAATTTTGTGCAAATTAATGTGCGTAATGTTTACCTGTGGTATCGAATAACGGCTTAGTCACTGTTTTATGCTGAACATGCCCAGGCCAGCTCTTATTGCGCATTGACCATAGTGCCTTGGCTTGATTGAGGGCTTCGGACCATTCAAGATCGTCTAACAACACAAGCATAACGCTCAATGTTCCCATAACAGCATCTTGTGCATAGCTGTTCTCTTTACCTTCCCAAAATTCTATTAATTCATTGGCGATAAGTTGACGAGGTTTAGTTACTCTAGTTTCATTAAAAGCCGCAACATTGATGACTTTCGATTCGCCATTTCGACAAATATGTAGTGCCACATCACGCTCAGGGTTAAACTCAATTTCGCCGCCCTCACCGCGAAAACATAACATATTAGGATCATCTAATAATGCGCAAGTGAGTCTATGCTTCTCGTCCACTTGACGATGAAAAACACCTTGCAGGCTATAGTCTGCGTTTGACGGATTTAGAATGCGAGCAAGCGTATTGGCACATGAGCGCAGCCCGAATTGATCCCGTAATTGAATAATTTTATCTAGTTGCGGATTAACCTGCTCTAACCCCATATAACTGAACCCGTGGGTAGCGAGTTGTTCTGCAACCATCTGGGTAGATGTTGCCACATCAAAACCTAAATGTGGTAACACTTCATTGAGGTATAGTCTTTTTGAATCAGGCTCAGTGGTGCCATGCAGAAATATGCGCTTTCCGTGTTGAGCTAAGACTAATACAGCTAACAAAAACCAAGGTAATTGTCTTCTTTTACCCGCATAACAGCCCATGTCTAAATCAATATGCAGAGAATCCAAACCGGCAAGGGAATGTTGACGAAATGCTTGAGTAAAACCAGCTAATTCTTCCGAAGTCTCCTCTCTAACGCGCAACAACATCAAGAAAGCACCTTTTTGCTCCGGAGTAACACGCTCTTCAATGACCATGGTCATTGCGTCGTATGCTTCTTGCTGAGTCAAGGTACGACCTGCTCTTTGGCCTCTGCCAATGATCCGGATGAAATGTTTAAATTCCTGATTTTCGTTCATTCGAATAAAATACCTTAGTCGGCTGTTATTTTAAGCCTAAATATGACAGTGAGTGTAAATTCAGGCGCATAAAATACAGGTTATGTTCCCGTTTGCAAAGGTTTAAGTTCTGGGTCGAGAATAGTCACATTCTCTTCAAAAATATGACGCTTCACTAATTGCTGTAATTCCGTTTTACAAGAACCACAATTGGTACCACATTTAAGCTCATGGCCTAATTTATCGACGGAGTTACAACCTCGATTAATTGCATCGACTATGGTGTTTTCTCCGACTTTAAAACAGCTACATACCAACCTACCTTGAGCGAACTCCGGATCCGGCATGGCTCTTAATAAAGCCGACTTTTGTTGCTCATCTAATGCGGCTAGTTGTAACAAGCTATTTAGCCAATTAACATCCATTTGCGGTGCATTGGAGTCACTAAATAACACTAAATCCAACCTACCGTCACGCAACGCAAACGTATTCCTCACTTCACCCAAGTCATTTTTTTGCTGAGATGAAAACCACTCTGAGCACAATGGTAAGTTAACCTGCAATTCAGAGACCACATCGGCGTGATTTGTGGAGAAATAAACTAAATACCCTTGTTCAATGGGTACTTCACTCCAATACTCGGCGATTTGATTTAATAAATTATGATTGAGTTTAGTTCGAGTAAATAATTGAGCGTGATTGCCAAATTGGCATAGTTCCACGTTAACCGCCGTATGCTTTAGTTCAGGCTGACCAGAGATAGCATCAGTTGCATCAGAGTATAGGGCAGCTATTGCAGAAGAGGATGAATTAGTGGCACTCCAGTGAATAGGTACAAACAATTCCCCTCGTCGCTGTTGCTGCTGCAACTTAACCGGCATTATGACTTTTTTAGGTTTGTCAGTGTCTGTGAATTTAGACGATGTCCCAGAGGATAGAAGGACAAAGTCGCCCTCATAAATACCATTATCTTTAGCATCAGACGGGTGCATATGTACAAAAGCCCGATCGATATGGCCAGTCAATTCAGCGGTTTTGCCAGTGCGCGTCATAGTGTGCCACTGATCCCTAACTCGTCCGCTATTTAAAACAAAAGGGAAAGCATCGGTTGTGGTCACTTCAGGTGCTTTGGGCTGTATTGCAATAAACTGAGCTTTTTTAGATTGAGTATAGAAGCGTCCATCGGCAAATAATCGGGCAGTCCCTTCCGGGCTATCCTGGCTAATTGGCCATTGAATAGGCTTTAATCTGTTGTATTCATTTTCGCTGATATTTTCCAAGGCAGATAAATTCAAGACTCTAGTGCCGTTGTTTTGGTACGCAGTTAAACCCGCGTGTTCACGAAATATTTCAGACGGATTTGCATAATTAAACCCTTGTTCAAACCCCATTGCTTTGGCAACGTCACAAATAATCTGCCAATCGTGCTTAGCAAGCCCCGGTGCTGGTAGGATACCTCGTTGTCGAGAAATACGGCGTTCTGAATTAGTAACAGTGCCATTTTTTTCCGACCAACCAGTAGCTGGAAGCACCACATCTGCCATGGCTAAAGTGTCATTTTTAGCAACACAATCCGAGACCACAACAAACTCACACTTTTCCAATGCACGGGCAATTTTCCCTCTATTTGGCATGCTCACCATAGGGTTGGTAGCCATGATCCAAATGGCTTTAATGTTGCCATTGTCCACTTCATCAAACATATCTACGGCTTTCAAACCAATCTGTTTGGGTATCGCAGGAGATTGCCAGTAAGATTGTACAATTTGTTGATGCTGTGGATTATCTATGTCCATATGTGCCGCTAGCATATTGGCTAGACCACCCACTTCCCTACCACCCATAGCGTTTGGTTGTCCGGTTAATGAAAATGGTCCACAACCTTCTTTACCTAGCTTGCCGCTGGCTAAATGACAATTAATGATACTGTTCGCTTTATCTGTGCCAGAGCTAGACTGATTTACCCCCATGGTATAAGCGGAAATAACACGGTCTGAATCACTAAACAATCGATAAAAGGTTTCGACGTCGGCCTCGGGGATGTCGCAGGTTTTAGCAACCTTCTCTATGCTCCACGGCTTCGAACAAGCTAATGCGTCAGCAAAACCTTGGGTATTGGTATCAATATAATTTTGGTCAAGTTTGCTGTGTTGCTGTAAATAACGAAGTAGCCCGTTAAACAAGGCGGTGTCCGTTCCAGATTTAATCCCTAAATGTAGGTCAGCTATCTCACCAGTGCCTGTTTGACGGGGATCAACAGTTACGATTTGCATGGCTGGGTTTAGCTTTTTAGCTCGCTCAATTCGTTGAAATAACACAGGGTGTGTCCAAGCTGCGTTTGAACCAACAAAAACTATGAGATCAGCAAGCTCTAAATCCTCGTAATTACATGGTACTGCATCTGCGCCAAACGCACGTTTGTAAGCAGACACTGCGGATGACATACACAAACGTGAATTTGTATCTATATTGGCAGTGCCAATGTAGCCTTTCATTAATTTATTGGCGACGTAGTAATCTTCCGTCAATAATTGACCTGAAACATAAAACGCGACCGCACCGGGGCCATGCTCGGCGATAATTTGAGTAAACTTGCTGGCAACGTGCTCAGTGGCTTGATGCCAATCTACCTCTTGCCCTTGAATTTTAGGGCTTAATAAACGGCCTTCTAAGCCATTGGTTTCCAACAACTTGCTACCTTTAACACATAGTCGACCAAAGTTAGCCGGGTGATCGGAAGAACCTTTTACTTGATTTAATCGCAATTCTCCTTCCACGGCGACTTTGGCTATCTCAACATCAACACCACATCCCACACCACAATAAGGGCAGGTAGTTTTTGCCAATGTTGCTGACGGTTTGCACTGAAAAGCTCGATCTCCGTCTGCAGCAACTATCGAACTAAGTGGAATATGAGCACTCATTTAGTTCACTATTTGAAGCTGGACTTGCTGATCAACAATACGCGCTGGGTACACGGCAATTTGAATACTCTCGTCATCTACACATTCACCGGATGTTAGTTTATAGCGTTGTTTGTACAAAGGAGATGCAACAAAAGGTTCATCCATTACAGAACCGACTAAACCTCGATACATAACGTTGGCTTTGCCGATAGGATCCCAATTGCTCATGGCATAAAGATGTTGCTCATCTCCATGACAAATTTTAAAGATAGCCACTTGAACATCGTCGATAAGGGCGCAAACGCCAGAATTATCGACCAAGTCGGAAGGTTCACATACATTAATCCAATTTTCACTCATGCTCATAATCCTTACTCCACTTCTACGATATTGATAGTTGAGGCAGTTTCAGCAACTGGCTTCGCAGTGCCTAACATGTTATTGACTTCATTTTCTGTAGCAGGACGGATTTGGTTACGTTCTTCCACAAAAATAATGTTGCTATCGGTTTTTTCACTATTCACGAATTGACGGAAGCGCTTACGGGACTCTTGTGCAGATATGGCGCTTTTCCATTCACATTGATAGCTATCAACGACATGCTGCATTTGTTGTTCTAGCTCAGCGGCTAATCCCAACGAGTCGTTAATTACCACGTCTTTTAAGTAATCAAGTCCACCTTCCATATTTTCCATCCAGACCGAAGTTCTTTGCAGTCGATCGGCCGTGCGCACGTAAAACATCAACACTCTATCGATGTATTTAATCAAGGTTTCGGTATCGAGATCCGTTGCAAATAAGTCTGCGTGTCTAGGTTTCATTCCACCGTTACCGCAAACATACAAGTTCCAACCATTTTCAGTGGCTATAATGCCGATATCTTTACTCTGGGCCTCGGCACATTCACGAGTACAACCTGAAACACCGATCTTTAATTTGTGGGGTGAACGAAGACCTTTGTAACGGTTTTCAATATCAATAGCCTGACCAACAGAGTCTTGCACGCCATAGCGGCACCAAGTACTCCCCACACATGATTTAACGGTTCGGAGTGATTTCGCATAGGCATGACCGGTCTCGAAACCTGCATCAATTAATTCTTCCCAAATAAGTGGAAGTTGTTCCACTCTAGCGCCAAATAAATCAATTCGTTGCCCACCGGTAACTTTGGTGTACAAGTTGTATTTCTTCGCCACTTGACCCAGCACAATGAGTTTATCAGGGGTAATTTCTCCGCCAGCAATGCGCGGCACCACTGAATAAGTGCCGTTCTTTTGCATGTTAGCTAAATAGGTATCATTGGTGTCTTGCAAGGTGACATGAGGCTTTTCAAGGATAAAGTCGTTCCATATAGAAGCCAAAATAGAAGCGGCAGCAGGTTTACAAATTTCGCAACCTAGCCCGGTACCATGTTTTTCCAACAATTCATCGAAGGTTTTTATTTGACCCACCTTGACCATATGGAACAACTCTTGGCGCGAATAAGCAAAGTGTTCACAAATATCTTTTTTAACTTCTACACCACGCTTTTCAAGCTCACTGTCGGTAACCGACTTCAACAACGCAGCACAACCCCCGCAACCAGTACTTGCTTTAGTGCAACTTTTAACGGCAGCTAAATCACAAGCCCCTCCATCAAGACTGGCAACAATGTCACCTTTAGTCACGTTATGGCATGAACAAATCGTTGCGGTATCGGGCAAGGCATCCGCTCCTAAGGTAGGCGCTCCTTCACCGAATGAGGGTAAAATTAGACTTTCAGGAAATTCAGGTAAATCAATTTCATTTAAAGCATATTGCAATAAAGTATCGTAATCGCTGGTATCGCCAACAAGCACAGATCCGGTTAATTTATTAGTCTCGGGATTGACTACAATTTTCTTATAGACTCCAGATACCTGGTCTTCATAAGTATAGGTTAATGCACCATGCTCTCTGGCGTGTGCATCACCGATAGAGCCAACTTCAACGCCCATCAATTTTAACTTGGTGCTCATGTCTGCACCTTCAAATGCAACATCACCACCTACGATATTGCTAGCTGCAGCTCTAGCCATGGTATAACCCGGCGCAACTAAACCGAAGATAAAGTTATTCCATAACGCGCACTCACCAATAGCATAAATATCTGGGTCGCTGGTTAGGCAGTGATCATCCACCACAATGCCACCGCGTTCGCCAATGGCAATCCCGAACTCTCTGGCAAGTTTGTCTTGCGGACGAATCCCTGCGGAAAATAAGATCATGTCGGTTTCAAGAATTTCACCGTCAGCGAAAACCATTTTATAACGACTGTTATCACCCGTTTCGATACTCTGAGTTGCTTTTTGGGTGTGTACTTCTACACCAAGCTCTTCAATTTTGTCTTTTAAGACCCGACCACCGCTGACGTCTACTTGGACAGCCATCAGTTGCGGGGCAAACTCTACTACGTGAGTTTTCAATCCGGCTTGCTTAAGGGCATTGGCTGCTTCTAGCCCCAATAAGCCCCCTCCTACTACCACACCGACTTTGCTCACTTTTGCAGATGCACTAATGGCTTCGAGATCTTCTATGGTGCGATACACCAGACAGTGAGGTTGGTCGTTACCAGGGATCGGCGGCACAAATGGAAATGAGCCCGTGGCTAAAATAAGTTTGTCATAACTTAAGGTTTCACCACTTTCAATCGCCACTGTTTTAGCTTGCTTATCAATATCATTTACGCGTGCATTGACCTGGAAATTTACACCAAGTTGTTGATAGTGTTCCGCACTGGTTAAAGAAAGTTCATCTGCGGTTTTACCAGAAAAATACTCGGATAAATGAACACGGTCGTATGCCAATCTTGGCTCAGCAGACAACACTGTAATATGGAAGCGATTTTTCCCATATACCTCTTCACTTTGTTGGATAAGTTGTTCAACAAAATGGTGTCCTACCATTCCGTTACCGACTACGACAATGCGAGTTAACTGTTCATTTGTGGTCATAATATGCCTCTGATTTAATCACCCCAGAAACGAAAAAAGCCCGCAAAATCTGCTTTACAGATTTTGCGGGCTTCGTTGCCGAGTATAACTAACCGCCATGGCTAGCTATTGAATTTTGTGTAATAGACACAGCAGTTGTTGACTGCCATTATCTAGCTCTGGTTAATCTAAAGCATTAATTAGGCCAAAATTAAATTAATATATTTATCAATCAGATAGATAAATAACAGATAATAAAAACACCTCAGCGTGCCGTGTATTGGTGCAAGTATTAACTAAAATAGGGCATCAATGTAGATTCTACTAACGAATTAATTTAGCTAAGATAACTGAGTAACAATAAGATAATAATAAACTCAATTAGGGCAACCATTTTGAACAATTTAAGGGGATGCCTTTGAATCAGCGGTCGGTGCTGAGTTTGAGCCAACATAATGGTGTTTGGCTTATTCAAGTCCATTAAAAACTCAGAAAATGCTTGGTAACGCAGATGTGGATTGGTCACTAATCCTTTGGCCAGAGTAATATCCAACCATTGAGGTAAATCGGGTCTAAACTGTCTTAGGGAAAGGTACCGCCAATTTTCTGCGGTCAATCCAGAGGAAGACTGAGGAGAAAACCCTTTAAAAGGCAAATGCCCTGTTAACATCTCAAAACAGACTACAGCGACTGAAAATAAGTCAGAGCGAAAATCAAATTGATTATCGAGTAAATACTCTGGTGCGATATAATTCACAGATCCCACAGGGACACTCTCATCTTGGGAAACCTGGGTTTCCGCTATAGCATCTACATAAACTGTACCAAAATCAATAAGTTTGACTTCTCCAGCAGTAGTAATCATTACGTTTTCAGGTTTGATATCACGATGAACCATATCTTGACGCTGAAAAATGCGCAGCGCAGCGATAAGTTGCTTAATAATACTTCTGACTTCGACAATGGTTGGTGCGGGATTATCTAACATCCATTGACGCAAAGTTTGCCCATCAATGAACTCACAAACATGATACATAAATTTAGCGTTTTCAGGGCGCGGGATAATTTTCATGATATTGACGTGATTGAGTTTTTGTCCTATCCATTCTTCTCGTAAAAATCCGCTCAAATAAATGGGATCATCAACAAAATATTGGGAAGGTGTTTTTAAACAATACAAAGTTTGAGTCTCTTCTTTTATCACTTTGTACAAACTACTTCGTGTGCCATTGAAAATCTGCTCCAACACTCGGTATCCCTCAAGCTTCATCCCTTCTTTGAGAGCGGGCGGCATAGCTAAACGAGTTAATTGACGATGGTATTCATTAAGATCACCTTGAGGTAGCTGAGCAACTTTAATCAACAAACAACTTAAATTGTCATCGCTACCGGCTTTAATGGCTGAGTCCACTATGATTTTGGCGAGTTCTTCTAGGCTGATGTTAGGTTTTGCTAACCAATGGTTGAGTATAGATTGTATTTGTTTGGTGCTAACAAATTCGTGTACACCGTCTGTCGTTAATAGGAACAAGTCGTTTTTTCTAAGCTCAAATGTCCGAAAGTCCACTTCTAAGTTATTTTCGATACCAATAGCCCGACTTAAGACTTTTTTATTGCCAAAACGAGCATGATGATCTGTGGAAAGTTGCTCAAAATCACCTTGCTGTAACCGACAAATACGGCTGTCTCCAGCATGAAATAGAAATGCAGTGGTTGACTTAAAGATCAGCGCGCTAAAAGTTGTGACCATTTGGCTATGATCACCCAATGAATATTCATGTTGGCCTGTACACCACCGGTTTAAGCCCTGTAATACTTGGGTAGCGGCTCGCTTTACTGTCCAGGTTTCGGGTGTTTGACTATAGTCTTGAATAAAATTTGTGGCGCAGGTGATTGCTGCTTCCTTTGCCTTACTACATGAACTTACTCCGTCGGCAATAGTTGCAACCGCTCCCTTACTGGTTAATTCAGAGCCCGTTGGCAACCAAGCTGCGAAGGCATCTTGGTTTTCTTCTTTAACACCAGCTGTTGAATAACCACCAAATTCGAGGTGAAGTTTTTGCAAGCTAAAGATCCTAAATGGACTATGACAATTTATATTATGTGACGTTTATCAGTTCGACACTACCATCTTCTCTAACTTCCGTTATGGTGCCACTTGGTTCTTTCATAAATAATAATGCTACGAAGCCCAACACCGCTGTACTCGCAATCACAATGAAAAAGGTAGAGGTATCTACAAGGGAATAAACAGTTAAGTACACAACGGCTCCAACGTTGCCATATGCTCCTGTCATCCCAGCTATTTGCCCTGTTAAACGACGTTTGATTAACGGCACCACAGCAAAAACGGCTCCCTCTCCAGATTGAACAAAAAATGAACACGCCATTACGACGACTACCGCTAACCAAATTGGCCAGGTTGCATCTATAAAGCTCATTGCAAAGTAACCCAATGCTAAACCGGCAGTGAGTATCAATAATGTTGGTTTACGTCCAAATTTATCAGATATCAGGCCGCCGCCTGGACGAGACATTAAGTTCATGAACGCATACATTCCCGCTAATAATCCGGCGGTGGCCATGTTTAACGTAAAGGTATCAGCAAAAAAAGCTGGCAGCATGGAGACTACCGCCAATTCTGAACCAAAAGTCGCAAAATATAATATATTTAACACCGCCACTTGCTTAAATTCATACTTGTGAATTTCTGGAACAGGGGTGGTAAAAATATCTTTATTCACTTGGTAGGTTTTATACACATCGAAAATGTATAGTGCTGCAAGACTCAAATACAATATTGTTCCCACATCATTACTTAATAAAGAAACACCGTTTGGTGAAAGCTTCCAGTTAAGTAGAGCCAAAGCCAAATACATTGGCGTTTTCATAACCAATAAAAAATAAAAGTCTTTCACACTAGTTACTTCCAACCCCCCGAGATATTTTGGACGGAAGTAAGTCGAACCTTTAGGGGTATCTGTGGTGTTTTTATAATAAATAACACTAAAAATTAGACTCAACACCCCGGTAATCCCAATGGCATAACGCCATCCATTGTCACCGCCGAACAATAATGCAATGGTAGGCAAAGAAAAAGCGGCTGCAGCTGAACCAAAGTTTCCCCACCCTCCATAAACACCTTCAGCTGTGCCTAACTCTTTTGGAGGAAACCATTCACTTACCATACGGATCCCGACAACAAAACCAGCGCCAATGCAGCCCATAGCAAAACGTGCAATTAACAACTGTTCGAAGCTATTAGCCAGAGCAAAAGCAAAGCAGGGAATGGCACAGATTGCTAGTAAAGAGGAATACACCAGTCTAGGACCAAATTTGTCGGTTAATGAGCCAATTAACACCCTAGCAGGAATCGTTAAAGCCACATTGATGATTAATAGGGTTTTCCATTCACTAATCGTCAACCCAACGCCGTCGACTATGGCTTCTTTTAATGGAGCCATGTTAAACCACACTACAAAGGTGATAAAAAAGGCCATCCACGATAGATGCAGTGTTTTCATTTTGCCTGTAAAAGACACTAGATTAAATTTTTCAGCACTCATTTTATATCGCCTAGTTCGCTTCCGCTTTTCATTGAGCAAAAAAAAACCCACTCAAAATCCCCATTAGAGGAAAATTGTGCGGGCTTCATTGCCTGACGAAGAAAATGCACTGTCGCAAATCTCGCCATATATGTTTAATTGATTTGTAGATCTTTATATTTATTTTTTGTCTTTCAAAAGCAAAAATGAGGCCACAACAAAAAACAAACTAAATATATTACATATCAACAACTTAACAAAAAATAATTTTCTCGAAGACAAGAAGCACTATCCACTTTGGTGCAAGCCTGCACCCGAATGAGCATTTTTAATCAGTGTGAAAAAATCAAAACTGCCATTTCAACATTCTATCAAGATAAAAATAATGGAAACGACAAATCAATAATTCAATATTGTTTCCCTGGATCACAAATAAATAGGGCGCTGCTCATTATTTACCTGTATAATCCGCGCCCAAACGTAACCCTCGGCAATGCCAGTCTTTATAACTGTGCATTAATAGCAATCCGAGAGCATATTTATAAGTACAGGCTTACCGAACAAAATGAAAGATATTAGTAAATTAAGAAACATTGCAATTATTGCGCACGTTGACCACGGAAAAACAACCTTGGTTGACAAGTTGTTGCAACAATCAGGCACCTTGGAAAGCCGAGGCGAAGCTGAAGAACGGGTTATGGATTCTAACGATATTGAAAAAGAACGTGGAATTACCATACTTGCTAAAAACACAGCCATTAACTGGAATGATTACCGTATTAATATCGTTGACACTCCTGGACACGCCGATTTCGGTGGCGAAGTAGAACGCGTTATGTCTATGGCTGACTCTGTACTTCTTTTGGTTGATGCCCAAGAAGGTCCAATGCCACAAACGCGTTTTGTGACTCAAAAAGCGTTTGCCCAAGGCTTGAAGCCAATTGTGGTTATCAACAAAATTGACAAGCCAGGAGCACGTCCTGATTGGGTAATGGATCAAGTTTTTGATTTGTTTGATAACCTAGGTGCAACAGATGATCAATTGGATTTCCAAGTTGTTTACGCTTCTGCACTTAACGGTTGGGCAACCAGAGAAGCCGATAAGCAAGCTGAAGACATGACAGATTTGTTCCAAACAATCGTTGATGTTGTAGATGCCCCTGATGCGGATCCTGAAGGTCCTTTCCAAATGCAAATTTCTCAACTTGACTATAACTCTTACGTGGGTGTTATCGGTGTTGGTCGTGTTACTCGCGGTGTTGTTAAACCAAATCAACAAGTCACTGTTGTAATGGCTGATGGCACTAAGCGCAACGGTAAAGTAGGTCAGGTACAAGGTTACCTTGGTTTGCAAAGACACGAAGTTGATTCAGCACAAGCTGGTGACATCATTGCCATCACCGGTTTAGGTGAATTAAAAATCTCTGACACCATCTGCGATCCCAATGCGGTAGAAGCCTTACCTCAATTATCTGTAGATGAACCTACCGTAACCATGACTTTCCAGGTGAATACTTCTCCATTTGCAGGAAAAGAAGGTAAATACGTTACATCTCGTAATATTCTTGAGCGCTTACAAAACGAATTAATTCATAACGTAGCCTTAAAAGTAGAAGAAACAGAAGATCCGGATAAATTCCGCGTATCAGGACGTGGTGAACTACATTTGGGTATATTAATTGAAAACATGCGTCGTGAAGGATATGAATTAGCCGTTTCTCGCCCAGAAGTAATATTGAAAGAAATTGATGGTGAAATTCACGAACCTTTTGAAACATTAACCATTGATGCCGAAGAAGAGCATCAAGGTTCTATTATGGAACAAATTGGGCTTCGTAAAGGTGAATTGACCAATATGTCTCCTGATGGAAAGGGTCGTATTCGTATGGACTTCATGATCCCAAGCCGTGGTTTAATTGGTTTCCAAACAGACTTTATGACAATGACTTCAGGTTCAGGCTTGATTTACCATACGTTTGATCATTACGGCCCACATAAAGGCGGTTCAATCGGTCAACGTAAGAACGGTGTACTAATCGCCAACGCAACAGGTAAAGCACTAACCAACGCGTTGTTTAATCTACAAGAACGTGGTCGCTTGTTCATTGGTCACGGTGTAGAAGTATATGAAGGTATGGTTATTGGTATTCACAGCCGTGACAACGACCTGACTGTAAACGCCCTTAAAGGTAAGCAATTAACGAACGTTCGTGCATCTGGTACTGATGAAGCTCAGACACTAGTTCCGCCGGTAAGAATGTCTCTTGAGCAAGCTCTAGAATTTATCGATAATGATGAATTAGTAGAAGTAACCCCTGAAAGCATTCGTATTCGTAAGAAGTTACTGACTGAAAATGAAAGAAAACGCGCTAGCCGCAGTAAAGAATCATAGTCAGTATTAGAGACTTTATAAAAAACCGGCTGAAAATGCCGGTTTTTTTATATCTGTATGAAACGAAAAATCCGACTACGTTGCATATTCCTGCATATAGTTAATAATAAGATATCCATTTCTAACCCCATAGATTGAATGAATGCAAACAAGACCCTTCCCAGTTTTTGAAACCCACCGACTTCGATTAGATCAGTTAACTAAACTAGATAGGCAATCTATATTTGAGGTTTTCTCAGATCCTAAAGTGGTGGAGCATTATGATGTTGAACTATTTAAAAACATTCATGAAGCAGATAGGTTAGTAGAGTATTTTGACTCTCGATTCACTAGTGATAATGGTATTCGCTGGGCCATCCGCAATAAAGAAAATGGAGACTATATTGGTTCTTGCGGTTTTACCCACTGGAATAAATATGATCATAGTGCAGTGCTTGGCTACGAATTAAGCCAAAAATATTGGGGAAATGGCTTTGCCTCAGAAGCGGTCCGAAAAATTACCGACTATCTATTTTCCTCTGACTTTCATTTTTATATTCATAGAATCGAAGCCCTAGCCTTACCTTCTAACATCCCCTCTGGCGCATTGTTGAAAAAGCTTGGCTTCAAATTTGAAGGAACCCTACGCGGTAAATGCTATTGGAATGAGGACTTCCATGATATGGATATGTACGGTCTATTAAGAGAAGATCGCACTACCTAAAATTGCAAATACAAATATCGATAAAATAAAAGCACAACAAAACAACCTTTTGATTAATCTAACTCAACGGACCTAGCCGTTAGCCGTTTAATAACTATATGACGTGCAAAAAGCGAATAATCTCAAAATGGTTTTTATCTAATCATAGATGAAGAGTTAGATTCAAACTCACTCATGTTGCTTTTTACAAAATAGGTCGTGCATCTGAAAATTGATGCACAACCTGTAGCTTGGACTATTCAATCAGCATGAATTTAAATAGATGTATTTTCAATATATTGATCTACTAGACGTTCTAATATTTCCAAAGGAACTGCGCCATTCTTTAATACTACATCGTGATAATCAGCCAAATTAAATTTATCTCCCAAGGCAACTTTAGCTTTTTCTCTTAGTTCTAGAATTTTCATCATTCCAACCTTATAAGAAGTAGCCTGCCCCGGCATCACTATATAACGCTCAATTTCAGAAACCACATCACTCTCTGCGATCCCAGTATTGTTTAACATGTATTCTATTGCTTCTTCCCTAGTCCACTTTTTAGCGTGGATCCCTGTATCAACAACTAAACGAACAGCTCTGAAGAGTTCAGCCTGTAATCGTCCAATATTGTCATACGGGTCTTCTTCAAATCCTAACTCCCAAGCTAAACGCTCTGCATACAAAGCCCAACCTTCAGTATATGCCGTAAAGGGTGATAAAGTTCTAAAAATAGGTAAGCCTTCCAACTCCATTGAAATACTAACCTGGAAATGATGCCCCGGAATACCTTCGTGATAAGCTAACGTGCGCATTCCATACTTAGGAGTGGCTTTAATGTCATAAAGGTTAGCGTAAAAAACGCCTGGCCTTGAACCGTCCATAGAGGGTTGTTGATAGTACGCACCTGGCGCTGTTTTTTCCTTAAACTCAGGTATCCGTTTAACTTCCATACTGGCTTTAGGTAGCACATTGAATACTTTCCCCATAGCGGCATTTATTTCATCTAAGATCGTTTGATAATCCGCTAAAATTTGAGCTCGACCTTCATCTGTATCAGGGTAATAGAATCGTTCATCATTTTTTAATGCTTCAATTGCAGTGGTAAAGCCATCGCTAACATCAAAATCTTCTGCTTCCAAAATCGTTAATATTTGTTTTTGAATTCTATCCACTTCAGATAATCCTGTCTGATGTATGTAATCAGCGCTATAATCTGTAGTAGTGAAAAACGCTAATGCTTGTTTATAGGCAATATCGCCGCCTTCTAGGCGCCACAAACCATCATCTGTTCCAGCTTTGCTTTTAAGATTTTCGAAATATTCTATATATGATTGATATGCAGGATAGACATATTGATTAATGGTTTGTGCTGTTTCTTTAAGAACATTGTCCTTATCTTCTTCAGTGAAATTGGCTGCTTTATCAATTTTTCCTTGCAATGAGGTGTATAGAATATTCTCTTCTGCAGGTAAATCCACAAACGCTTGCATTTCAGTCAACACTCTATCGATGACAAAACGAGGTGGGATAATGTTCTTTTGTTCTCTTGCAATTAGGCCTTCCATATTCTGTGCGAACTTAACCTCTACTTTTTGTAATCTAGAGATATAATTTTGTGCATCTTCAAGTTCATTCACCTGATGCTGAGAATCCATAAAACTTGGAAAGTTACTTTGTATACCAAATAATTGATTTACCGGATAATCGTGAAAGCGATAGGGTTCTGACGCGATCCCTGCGTCGAGCAGATAAAGAGCGATTTCTTTCGACAACTGTTGAGATTCATCTAAAGAACTGTCTGAGTAGTCTAATAAGGTTTCCCGTACTTCTTTCATAAGTACGTACATTTCGTCATTTTTTTCTAAGCTGTCGTCATTCAACTTAGCATTATGACCTTTGAATCCCATGCCATCCAAAACGCCAATGGATGTCAAAAGCTCAGGGTTATCTAATGCTATTTTTATTAAGGTACGATCTAAAAACACGCGAAAAAACAGAGGTTTTTTCGCATACCACTCGTGTGCGCCTAAGGCACCACCAAACAATATAAGTGTAAGTAGTAACAAGCCTGTCCATTTAAAAAATTTCTTCATTATTAATCCAATTTTTATTTTATTATTTCCCAAACCAACTATGACAAAATTATGATTTATTGTGAATAACAAATTGCGAACGAAATAGCACTGTGAGCAGCAAGGTTACTAATGGATAGCGCTACTAAGTAGTGGATCACATTTTGATTGATCAAGTGGATCAGCTTCCAATTGATATTGACACAAGTCACGGAGAGTAGAGAATGGTGTTTATTGAGTTTTGTTTGCGCAAGCTGAGTTAGCCTATCTGAAGCCTTTAAATAATACATTAGGTCATTCACCACTCCACGGGCTAAAGCCCGAGCTACACCATTATATATGCTCTCACATGGGGGTGGAGTCGGTTGTTTTTAGCTTCGCAGAAGCGTTAAGCGACGGAACGGGCAGCAGGGATGCTGCACTGGAAGACGCCACATGGATGTGTGACACCTAGCGGCTTATTACGTGGACAGGTATTGCATAACACACCGATGGGTTAGGTTTCCCCGTTGGTGGCACTTGCGCGGCAGCGCTTAGAAGGAAGGCTACCTATATCATTGCTCATAAAGGCGCTTCGTTAGGTAAATCGCAGGCATAAAAAAGGGCTACCCTTTCGGATAGCCCTTTCTCTAAATGGGAGTCTGGCGATGTGCTACTCTCACATGGGGAAACCCCACACTACCATCGCCGCTAACACGTTTCACTTCTGAGTTCGGAATGGGATCAGGTGGTACCGTGTCGCTAAGGTCGCCAGACATAAATCGTGCAAATTCATCGAAGCATATTGCGTCGCGAAGCGACGGCTGCTTTTCAAGATGACATTTGCGCAAGGTGACTATCATTACCTATATTCGTCTAGGTATGTCCTCACCTTGTCAATAAACATGTCGTTATTTAACAAACTTGGAAGCTGTGTAATCAAATGGAGTTGCGTACTCTTGCTCTTATTCAGAGCCTATTTTATGTTGTCTTGTCACACTTACAACACCAATACTTTTAAACTGACGGTTGACTGTTTTCGCTTTTCCTTTAGCGAGTAGATAATATGTCAGAAAGGTCCCCTTCCCCACTCTCTATATCAAGAGCAGCATATTATCACGACAGCGCAACGCGCGTTTATAAAAGACATTTGGGTGTTGTATGGTTAAGCCTCACG
Organism: Aliiglaciecola aliphaticivorans; assembly: GCF_054782055.1. Classification (NCBI taxonomy): domain Bacteria; kingdom Pseudomonadati; phylum Pseudomonadota; class Gammaproteobacteria; order Alteromonadales; family Alteromonadaceae; genus Aliiglaciecola; species Aliiglaciecola aliphaticivorans. The sequence goes on along the minus strand of NZ_BAAGTF010000013.1, from coordinate 56 downwards.
GGCAATTAGTACAGGTTAGCTTAACGCCTCACAACGCTTCCACACCCTGCCTATCT
>NZ_BAAGTF010000012.1:0-69455 GCF_054782055.1 Aliiglaciecola aliphaticivorans | reverse complement strand
TCCAACCATCTTTTGCACAAAACAATACATTATGCAATAGAGTGTAGTCAACCAAGTTTTGCACAAAAGAAGGGTTATGCTATTTTATAGGATACTTCATGATCCAACCTCAGATTGCAAATAGCCAATACTTTTCACCATACAATTCAATTTGAGAGGCAACATGTTTAAGAATTTGCATTTCTTCAATGTTTCCTGAACCACCTCGTCTTTTCAGCCATGCTTTAAACTGACTTTTAGATGCTGCTAAGCAATGGCCGGTATCCCAACCAGTCAAACCAAAGATAGTGGCAAGCTCACCGGCTAAAGCGACGACAGCAAATTTTTCTGCGGCGCGCCCTACTTGCCCATTTGCCTCTTCACCTAGCGTTTCGAGTTTAAATTTTTCGATGGATTCATACAGGCTATCGGTTATAGTTTTTCTATCTGACGTCACCAAGCGATTTATAAACTCTTGGAACACTGCACCGTGATACTTGCAAACCGACTTCCTCAAATGGTTTGACAAATCAGCACCGCCGGTAAAGCCTTTGCTGTCATTAAAGATTCCAAGCCTTTTTCTAGTAACTTCATCTTCATGAGGGCTTGCGTATATGGCGATAAAACGCATTTCCATGCCACCTGTAACACTTTTGCCAGTTTCGCCTAAGTACTGCTCTAGTGTCTTTTCACCATTAGAAATAAACGCTAATTGCCAGCTTAGGGACGATTGGCCTTTGTAGTCAGAGCCAGAACGGTTTTTACCTTTACCATTACCCAACATGTAAACCACATTATCAATGATGCGAGGATCAACTTGGTTAAGTTCATCCAACGCCAATAACATATCTGAATGCGTCGCAGCGATCCCCTCTAAAGCATTGTCTGTAGTTCGCCACGTTTTTCTATATTCATCAGGGTTCCCATAAACTGAGCAGGCGATATTAAGAAGGGTTGACTTGCCTAATGAACTATCCCCGTAAAAGTGAAAACCGATATTTTCGGATAGGCCAAGCATATTAACTAACGGGCCGCTAAAAGCGATACAGACAGCCAGAATAGCTAGTTCATTGCCAACGCAATATTTTGCAATATTGTTTTGCCAGTCCAGTACATCACCGGCTACAGCTAACTTAGTTGGGGCAATAGATTCACTATCAAATAATAAGGGCTTTTCAGTTTCGCCAATTGTTTTATCTGGTAAAACAAAAGCACCCCAATGCCATCCCAACTTAGGCACAAGTCCAATTCTCTGCTCTGGGGAGCTTGCCTGTAAATACTGCAGTACTTTACGGCCTGAATCTCTAGACGTTTCAATTTTTAGGCCTCGGTCCAATAATCCCTTTCGGATATCGGTACCGTTATCAGTAGCAAATAATTTCATTGGAATGTTCCATGACTTTTCATTGTTGTCATAGTCGTAAAAACTAACTAGTATGCCCCAGTTTTGACCGGAACCCGCTGCGTCATGCGTTCTAGCTAAAATCTTTAAGGGTGAACAAACCAACTTATACATTTCATTGCCGTTTTCATCCGTGCTTACCCAAGTTTCAACACCTTTTTCACTTAATCTAAACCCATCAGGAACTGTGGGATCGATGGAGTCAGTAGATACGGATTTTGAGTGTTGCAAAAAGAGAGATTTGTTTTTCTTTAATAAATTAATGTGTTCAGATGTCCAGCCTAATTCTATAGCATCTGCAGCATCAGCCTTTTCAGGCCAGATACACGTTTCACCAAAGAACGGTTCGCCAGCTTGATTTATTTTTGGGACTAATTCAAAAGCTTTTAAGTCAATCGTAGCCAGCTTATTGCAACCCAATCCAAGCAAAATTGTTTTTAGCTGAGCTGCACACGTTTTTCCCGCTTCATCATTATCTGGCCAGATGATTACAGTTCGATTCTTCAACGGGCTAAAATCAGCTTTCCCCTCAGCTTTTGCTCCATTAGGCCATGTCATACACACGCAAGAAGGAAAGAGTAATTTGGCTGCATCGGCGGCTTTTTCACCTTCGCATAGCACCACTGGTGATTTAGAATTTTTCGCAAGTACGTCTAAACCATATAGAGGCTTGTTAATAGATGGGGCTTTCCATTGCCATTTGTAATTTTTGTTCCCAATATCAAAATACGCAAGAGGCCTAAACTCTTTAATTAGCTTGTCGTCGATTACATTTTCAAATCTCAGCACCTTCATTAGAAGTTGCCCATTCTTATCTAAATAATCCCAAGTAAATTTAGGCCTACCGAGCTGATAATGTTTTAAAGGACAGTTTCCTAGTGCGCTATTAGGTATAGGCATTATGACTTTGTTTCGAACTTGCTTGGGTGATTTCTTCGTACGAGCGTTTGCTCTATCTATTCCTTTCGTGTTTAAGAAACTCGACAATACTTTACAAGCATTACCTTGTGATTGATTCGTGACAAAAGCAACAAGTGATATTACATCAGCTCCCTTGTCACCAGTTGCAAAATCTGACCAAATCCCAGATTTGACGTTTATTTTAAAAGAGCCTGCCCGGCTATCAGCTCTATTTGGATTTAAAGCCGTGTATTCATGTCCATCATATTTACCACCTGGTAAATACTTATCTAGAATTTTATCAATCTGGGATAATGCGACAGCGGCAGTATGTTTAAAATCCAGTTTATTCATGGATATTATCCGCCAATTCAGCCGCAAATCCACATTGAGGGAAAACATATAACGCACCGTGTTTCCAATTCTTACATTCTAAATGCTTAGGGAAGTCTAGCTTTGTAAACACGATAGATTTGGGTTTTTCATCGTTGCATAGCGAACATGGTTTAAAACCACAATTGTTAACCGATGGTTCGTTAGGTTTGAATTCAATTATTTTTCTTAAAGGCTTTCCAAACTTTCTAGCTTTAATTACCGAGTTTGTACTGGATACGCAGTTCACAATAAGATAATAGTGTTTAGGTAAAATCATCTTATTGCCCTCTAGAAATGGCAATTCGTTCCAATTTCCATTGATTGACTTCTGAGAGAATCCAAGCTGATGCACGTAAACCAAGGCTAATGGGTTTCGGGAATTCGTTTTTTTTAACGAGTTTGTAAATCGTTGCTCTCTTGAGTCCAGTTTCCCTTTCGACATCTGAAATGCGTAGAAATGGATCTGAATCAGTTTGTGGGTGTTGTAAGGACATTATAATCTCCAGTAATGGCTAGACACGTATTGTGTCGACTGAAAAATAATGTAAAACCGATAACCCCGTTAAGACGGGATTTTTGCAGAATATTGTGAAAATCACATTAATATTATAAATAACATAAACATAGCGTTAAATTTATCTTAAAAAATTATTTTTCAACGCTGATGGTGCAATTCGCCTAATATCGCTGTCAGAGGGCTCGGATAAATTGGGGAAAAATATTACACAAAGCAGTCTCACCAACTCTCGTTGTGGTTTACCGGTAGCTATTTCGAAGTAATTTGCAATAATTTGAATAAAATATGCTCTATGAGAATTTCTGTCATTTGGTTTTTTTAAAGATATTGGGGAATTCTCTAAAAAATTGTCGATATCGTATTCATTTAGATGTTGGAGATCTTGCAAAATCCGCTTCAGTGAAACAGCTTCAAAACATGAGAGACCTAGATCTTTTCTAGGATCTGATACCTTCGGGGAATCAAACTCATTAGTCTCGTCAATTAAGTCACATAACTGTGCCATGAATCTGTCTGTTATGCGTTCATAAGGTGTGTCCTCCACCAATGCCTCAAGCGTTTGTGCACACTTAACCAAATTTTCCCGATGCTTTTCTCTTTCTTTCGGTGTCATTCTTTCAAGTCTGGACAAGTTGTGCTCCAATGCCCGAATCAACGCATTCAAAAATTCATTTAAATCAATGTTTGGGAATGAGCATAGCCTTTCCCAAAATAACTTAGCATTATGATCATCTAGGACTGAGAAACTTAGATATATCTTCGCTGCAACTGATGCCCGCATAGCATCTGAATCGGTACCATGGCATTCAATAATCATTTTCAAATACCGTGGGACATATTCGGGAACCCAGTGTGGAAATTCTCTTCTTAGCAAACCGCACCCCTACGGAACCCAAAATAATTCACCAAGCCAGAACAGTTGGGTTCTGTCTCTTCGGGAGCTACCCTAGACTTGGTAAAACCGACTAAGCTGCTTTAGGATTTCCGGATTTGCATTCTATTATTGATTCCAGCTCCTCAACAGCATTAAAAAGCAAAACGAAAATACAATCGATTCCTTGCTGGAATTGTTTAAATATTTCTGATGGTATGTCTTGAACACATTTCACTGAATTGAGCATATGTGAGAATTCATTTCTAATAAAAATGAGCTCGTTCAATAACGTTTTGACCTTCCCACTGCTCATTTGTTGCTTTTCTCCATTGACGTATTCGTCAAATGTTGTAAACAGCTTTGAAAAACGTTGTTCAGACTTGGCAACATTTTCAGCGTAACCAGAATCCACACAACATTTGTCATTCAGACCGGTTTGCTTCAAGCAGAAAATTAATCCACCGATACGTTCCAGCTGTATCACGTGATGCTCTAAATCAGAGTTAATTCTAGTTTCTTTAATCATATTTTTTCTCCTTATTTACCAGCCTATAAATTTTTAATAGTGATTTGAATCATTTAAGCACTATAACTTTGGCGATTTTGCCGATCTTTACGTCTTGTTGTCTTTGCTTTTGGTTTGCTCTCATTAGCTTTTAAATTTCATATTTCTTTTCAAATTTACTCTCGGTCGTTTTAACTGACTCTATGTCTGCTAAATACATGTCGATTAGATTCATAATTACTAGATTTCGAGGTGTCACTAAGTGACATTGCGGAATCAAATTTATGCTGCATTTAAGTCTGACTGAATAATGATGTCGTTCATAATCTTCGCAGCATCGAACAAAATTCTATTAATACCAAACAATCCCATCAACTGGGCTTTATCGATTTCGGTTGGTTTTTCACCGGTTGATGGACTGATTTCCATATAGTAATTTAACGTCTCAGAACAAACGTTTAGCAATTTGCTACATTCAAACACTTCAATAAAATCTGCATTACTACCATCAAAATCTGCAAGTAGTGAAACTAGTTTCTTAGCCTCTTCTACATTGTTCATGTGCCGTTCCAATTCATCTGTTCTAGAGCAAACCATTTCTGATATATCGGATTGACCTGCAGCTATCATGCAAACCATCAATCCATATGCTTGATCTACTAAGCAATTTACTTCACCGATTGTTGAATCAAGCTTTATCTTCTTCACAATATAGTCCTTCAGTATTTTGGTTAGTTATTGGAGTTTGATTTAAATATAGGAACAACGTTTTCTTTGGATGTAAGCGAGGTTAAGTAATCTGCCCACCATTGCATCATTTCTCGCCTCTCGTTGAGGTATCGCGCATGATGGGTATAAGCGGCTCTTACGCCGTTTCTTTCCATATGTGATAACTGTCGTTCGATAGCATCCGGATTGAAACCAGATTCATTCAGTATCGATGATGCTGTTGCTCTAAAGCCGTGTGGATTAACCTTACTTTTACCTTTCGTTTTTCCGTCATAACCTAAGCGAAACATTGCCATTCTCAGCGTATTGTCTGACATACATCGAAAGCGATTACGTTCAGAAGGGAATAGAAATTCGAAACGGCCACTAATGGGCTTGATTAGGGCTATAGTTTCAACGGCCTGATCTGCAAGTGGAACAATATGTTCAGTTTTCATTTTCATTCTATGGGATGGAATACGCCATAGTTTTTCTTCTAAGTTGATTTCTTCCCATCTTGCTCCGATTAACTCACCAGGTCTTACGAACGTATAAAGCAAAAAATTTATTGCTAACTTGGTAAGCAATCTGCCTTGGCCGGTGTAAGTTTCTAGATCTTTAAGAAATTGAGGTAATTCTTCTCGAGGCAATGAGGCCCTATGTTCAGATTTTCGTTTTTGGAGAACTCCTGTAAGCTCGGCGGCTGGATTGTAATTCATAGTTCCAGATTGCACTGCAAATCGGCAAACTCGACGAATATCTTGTAATACTCGCTGCGCTACATCTAATGCTCCCCTTGTTTCGATAGATTGAATAACACGAATAATTTCTTGTGGAGTTATTTCATCAATTTGACGTTCGCCGATTTTGACAAGGGCATTGTCATTTAATCGCGTCCAAACTCGGGATGCATGATGATCTGTCCACTGTCCTTTTTGACGTGTCCACCAATTGTAAGCTTGTGATTTGAAAAGCTTCGTTGAATCAATATCAATCGTTTGTTTCTGCTCTTTTCTATGCGAATTAGGATCAACGCCATTTTTCAGGAGTTGTTTTGCATAAGCAACTATTGAGCGAGCATCTTTGAGAGAGATTTCTGGATATACACCTACAGCTAAAGTTTTTTGCTTTCCTTGATAACGATATTTAAGCCGCCAATATTTAGAGCCGTTAACCTTTACAAGTAAACGCAGACCTTTTTCATCTGATAGCCACGTATCTTTTTCCTTTGGCTGCGCCTGTTTAATTTGAATATCTGTAAGTGGCAATTGGTGCTACCTTTCCCTTAACAATCAGATTGGTGCTACCAAGAACAGCTAGACAAGGTGCTACAAACTGAGAATTGAAACGATGTAGCACCAAATGTAGCACCAACTTAGGTGAGATGACAATAGGTGTTAATAGACGATATTAGACAGTAAATTCTTATTATAAGAGGGTTTGAAGTATTTATGAGACGTTAATAGGTGACTGTAATACTTAAAATGGTGCCCGGGGCCGGACTTGAACCGGCACGATCTTACGATCGAGGGATTTTAAATCCCTTGTGTCTACCAATTTCACCACCCGGGCATCGGATGAACTCACATAACCTGTGAGGGGTTTTAGCAGTACCTCATGTATTATGAGGAGGCTTTATGGAGGCGGAACCCGGAGTCGAACCGAGATCCACGGATTTGCAATCCGCTGCATAGCCATTCTGCCATTCCGCCAATTTGGAGCGGGAAACGAGACTCGAACTCGCGACCCCGACCTTGGCAAGGTCGTGCTCTACCAACTGAGCTATTCCCGCATTTAACTGCTTTTAAATATCTTTTCAGTTAATTACATTTGGCTCTCGCTAAATGATGGCGTGCATTTTACATTCAAAGAGATAACTGTCAACAACAAAAATGATGATTTTGTACTGTTTGCACGAAAAATGACTTAAACGCATCAATTTCGAGCAAACCGCGTTTATTTTGTACTAGATTGATTAGAACTAGTTAAACTTTTCCATGCAGCCACTGTGTAAGAAATCATCGACCAAGTGGATAATATAGTTGAAAGATATAATAAGACGTATCCTAATTTAACCCAATAAATGGGGTATCCCATAAAATAGTCCATTTCTGATAACAAACCGATTAAAGCAAGCATTTGCGCCATGGTCTTTGCTTTACCAATAAACGACACTGCAACAATATCTCGTTTACCCTGTTGTCCCATCCATTCTCGCAAAGCTGAAACGTATACTTCCCGGGACATCAATAAAATTGCAGGTATAGTAATCCACACAGTATTGTAACTATGGGTAATCATTATTAAGGCAGCGGCAACAATTAATTTATCTGCGACAGGATCGAGAAATGCTCCAAATGCTGAAGATTGTTTTAATTTACGCGCTAAATAACCATCAAACCAATCGGTTAACGCAGCAAACCAGAATATAAATGCTCCTGCTTGCCTGGCCCACTCCCAATCAAGAAAATACACCACCACAAAAACAGGGATGAGTAACACTCGTAACATGGTGATAATATTTGGAATTGTCCACATACTTCTTTCTAACCTTTACTTTGTTTTGCAACCTTTGAATTTAGGTCGTCTTGGAATTTGGCTCATTTTTGAAATTGTTTAAGAATGCAGATGCTCATAAATAATATCTGCAAGCTCTTCACTAATTCCAGGAACTCGGGATATTTCATCTCGGCTAGCTTTTAAGACGCCGTGGATCCCCCCCATATACTTTAATAAACTCTGGCGTCGCTTCGCGCCCACTCCCGGTACTGACTCTAAAACCGAAGTGCGTTTGGCTTTTTGACGCTGTTGTCGGTGACCGGTAATAGCAAAACGATGGGATTCATCTCGAATATGTTGAATCAAATGTAATGCTGGGGAATCGGCTGACATAGGTATAGTATCATGATTCCCAGCAAGAATAAGAGTCTCTAGACCAGGTTTTCGACTGGTTCCTTTAGCTACGCCAATTAATAAGGGTTTTTTCGCAGCTTTCCAATTTTCAAAGTGCCCTTCTGCTTGCGCTAATTGCCCTTTACCACCATCGATAAACACAATATCAGGAATTTTTGATTCGTCAGTGGGTTGTTTATATCGCCGACTTAGCGCCTGTGCCATAGCCGCATAATCATCACCTGGCGTAATTCCTTCGATATTGTAACGACGGTAATCGGTTTTAAATGGTCCGTCACGATTAAACACCACACATGAAGCAACGGTTTGCTGACCAGACGTATGACTGATATCGAAACACTCCATTCGCTGAATGGGCTGTTCCAACTCCAGTACTTTTTCCAATTCTAAATATCGGGCAAATACCGATTTTTGTTGGTTTTGTTTGGCTTCTAATGCATTTTCAGCGTTGGTCATAGCCAATTGTAAATAGCGTTTTTTTTCGTCCCTTGCGCCTTTGTAGAACTTGACTTTATAGCCGGCTTCGGCGCTTAACAGTTCAGTAATCGCGTCTTCATCTTCTAACCCCATGGGCATAACGATTTGTTTCGGTATGGTTTTATTACCGGCTAAATAAAACTGTAGAACAAAGGACTGTAAAATTTCCATTTCAGTAGTTTGGCTAGGCACTTTGGGAAAGAAACTCTTACTACCTAATAATTTATTATCGCGAATAAACAAGCCCTGAATGCTAGCGATGCCATTTCGATAAACAAATCCAAGCACATCCATTTCTTGTTCATTGCCACTCACCCACTGCTGCTCTTGTACTTTATTCAAAGCACTAATTTGATCGCGATATCGTCCAGCAGACTCAAAACGTAGTTCACTGCTGGCCAGTTCCATCCTATTCACCAAACTTTCAATTACTTGTTGATTTTTGCCTTTTAAAAATAAGGTAGCAAGTTTAATCTGTTCATTATATTCCTCATCAGACACTAAACCTTCTACACAAGGTCCTGCACAACGCTTTAGTTGATATTGCAAGCACGGACGGCTTCTGGCCCGGTAATAACTGTCTTCACACTGACGAATGGGAAAGAGTTTTTGCATGGTTCTAAGACTTTCTCGCACTGCCCATGCACTGGGATAGGGACCGAAATACGTTCCCTTAGCTTTCTTTGCCCCACGATGAAGGGCTAATCGTGGGTGTTTATGCTCAGAGAGGAAAATAAAAGGGTAAGATTTGTCATCACGTAAAACTACGTTATATCGAGGTTTGTATTTTTTGATGAAATTATTTTCAAGAATAAATGCTTCTGTTTCGCTATGCACAACAGTCACATCCATATCCGCTATTTGCCGAACTAACGATTGGGTTTTAATACTATCGACGTTAGTTCTAAAATAACTCGAAACTCGTTTTTTAAGATTTTTAGCTTTGCCTACGTAGATAACGTCGTTGTTATCGTTATACATCCGGTAAACACCGGGTTTCGAAGTGAGGTTTTTTAAAAAGCCTTTGTGATCAAAAGGGACTGCTTTGTCTGTCATACCAATTTTTACAGTTGATTCGTATCAATTAAATTATGACGAAGGGCCAAATGGGTTAATTCCACATCAGAGCCAACGTTTAATTTTTCGAACATACGATATCGATAGGTGTTAACCGTTTTGGCGCTGATATTAAGCTTATTGGCAATATCTGGTACGCGACTTCCTTTGGTTAACATAATGGTGATCTCTAACTCCCTGCGAGATAACTGATCAAACGGATTTTCGTCATTTAAATTTAATTGCCCTATGGCGATTTGTTGAGCTATTTCGGGGGCAATATAGTGTTGACCAGAAGATACTTTACGGATAGCAATAACCATTTCTTGAGGATCAGTGCCCTTAGTTATATAACCATAGGCGCCTAATTGCATCACCCTTGCTGGAATAGGATTTTCAGTGTGGACGGATACCACTATTACTTTTGAATCTTGGGCATAATGTATAATTTGCTTGGTTGCTTCTAAACCACCAATACCGGGCATGTTCATGTCCATAAGCACAATATCTGGAGGCGAATTTCGACAGAATTTAATCGCTTCTTCACCGTTTTTAACTTCCCCAACGACCTTAAAGTCAGCTACATCTTCTAGAATTCGTCGGATACCCGTTCTTACCAGTTCGTGATCATCGACTAAAAGCAGTTTTATCAAGGTTTACCCCAAAATCAATCAACAACAATATATTCATTAGACTTCGTTACAAAAAGAGTGCGAAACAAATGCTTAATTAAGCAGTTAGACGGTAACGAAATTCTGACTAAATCCTAAAATCCTTTTGAGGAAACATGTGAATAGTAATTATAGCGGGATTAAAAATATCCTGTATAGGGTTAATTTGATACTTAACTAGGAATATCTAAACAAAAAGTTATTAAAATCAACCTAACCCACCTGTAGGTCGGGCTTTAGCCCGAATAAACTCTACATAGTTTGCCTAATCCACCTGTAGGTCGGGCTTTAGCCCGAATAAGCTCTACATAGTTTGCCTAACCTCACCTGTAGGTGGGGCTTTAGCCCGAATAAACTCTACATAGATTGCCTAACCTCACCTGTAGGTCGGGCTTTAGCCCGAATAAGCACTGAATAGATTGCCTAACCCACCTGTAGGTCGGGTTTTAGCCCGAATAAGCACTGAATAGATTGCCTAACCCACCTGTAGGTGGGGCTTTAGCCCGAATAAGCTCTACATAGATTGCCTAACCTCACCTGTAGGTCGGGCTTTAGCCTGAATAAGCTCTACATAGACAAAAGCGTCGAACCGCGGGGCTTCTCACCCTCGCTTCTTTTTCTTCGAACTTGAAAAGCAAAAACCCGCAACAGGTGCGGGTTTTTTAAATGTGGCGGATAGCGAGGGATTATTCCGGGCATCCTGCCCTACACCCCTTCGGGGCCGCACTACGTGCGTTCAAATTTGTTCCCGACAAATTTGTCGAACCGCGGGGCTTCTCACCCTCGCTTCCTTTTCTTCGAGCTTGAAAAGCAAAAACCCGCAACAGGTGCGGGTTTTTTAATGTGGCGGATAGCGAGGGATTATTCCGGGCATCCTGCCCTACACCCCTTCGGGGCCGCACTACGTGCGTTCAAATTTGTTCCCGACAAATTTGTCGAACCGCGGGGCTTCTCACCCTCGCTTCTTTTTCTTCGAGCTTGAAAAGCAAAAACCCGCAACAGGTGCGGGTTTTTTAATGTGGCGGATAGCGAGGGATTCGAACCCCCGGTACGTTTGACCGTACGTCTGATTTCAAGTCAGGTGCATTAAACCAGGCTCTGCCAGCTATCCGAATTGTGTACTTCAATAATCTGTTAAAGCATGTCACTATTCAGTTAAATGTTTCAGCGCTTTCGAAGTGGGGCGAATATTAATGACCTTTTTGCTGCTTGTAAAGGGTATTACGCAATTTTTTGTTCAAGTGCTCTTTCTTTGTCCGATTTGTTCGCTATTTCAACGAAATATCGTTTGTTACAAAGAGTTAATACGATAACACTTGAAAAAGTGAACCAAACACCATACAAATACACTAATTAAACAATACTAATGCATTTTGCATAGTCACTCACTTTTATATGCCTATTGGAGGTTTTTTTATGGATCAAGATCGTTATGCTCATATAGACAGGGTCGGCTCACGCCCGTCAGTATTGGAGACCAATAAGGTTCTTCGCAATACTTACATGCTGCTAGCAATGACATTGGCATTTAGTGCTGTATGCGCTGGCGCAGCAATGGCGATGGGCCTTGGCCAAGGCGCAGCAATGATGATGAGTCTGGCTGCATTGGTTATGATATTTTTCTTAAATAAAGTTGAAAACAGTTCGAAAGGAATTCTATTTGTTTTTGCTTTTACTGGTTTGCTAGGCGGCTCCTTAGGGCCCATGCTAAATTACTACTTAGCTTTCCCGGGTGGCTCAGCACTCATTATGCAATCATTAGGTACCACTGCGTTGGTGTTTTTTGGTTTATCGGCTTATGTATTGACCACTAAAAAAGACTTTTCTTTTATGGGCGGTTTCTTAATGGTCGGCCTAATTGTTGCTGTTGTAGCCAGTCTTGCTAATTTGTTCTTAGGCATTCCAGTGCTAAGTTTAGCAATTAGCGCAGCAATCGTGTTTATTATGTCAGGTTTGATCTTGTTCGATACAAGTCGAATTGTGAACGGTGGCGAAACCAATTATATCCGTGCAACTGTTTCTATGTATTTAAACATTTATAACTTGTTCACCTCTATTTTACACTTACTTGGTGCATTTGGCGGCGACGATTAATATTTTTTGATATGCTAAAACACCTCAGCTTTGCTGGGGTGTTTTTTTATGTGGCGAGAAAAGCCACCACAACAACGGAGCAGTTTTTTGGCTAGTTTCAGCATCATAGTTACCTCTTCCCCACTTGAATCTCAAGGCTGTTACAGCGCCTACCGTTTTGTTCAAGCGGCACTAGAAAACGGCCACAGTATAACCGGCGTTTTCTTTTATCAGTCAGGCGTGGAAGTAGCTAATGCATTTCAAACTATGTTGTCTGATGAATTAGCGCTTTATCCTAAATGGTGTAAATTAGCGGATAAATATACGATCCCGTTACAGGTATGTGTTACAGCAGCTAATCGACGTGGCATTTTAAGCCAGCAAGATGCAATACAAAATGACACACCTAACCAGTATAACCTTAATCCTCCATTTCAATCTGTGGGCATTGGAGAACTTGTTAGCATGCTTAATGAAAGTGACAGGAGTATCCAATTTTGAAGTCTCTGGCAATCATTAATCAATCTGCGCCAATGGCCAATCATGCCGGTCAAGAGTCGGTGGACTTAGTTCTTGCTTCTGCTAGTTTTGGCCAAAATGTCAGTGTGTTTTTTGTCGATGACGGGGTATTTCAGTTGCTCAACTCACAAAATCCAGGTGAAGTGGAACACAAACATTTTACTAAAAGTTTCGGGGCCTTTGAATTCTACGACGTAGAGAATATATTTGTTTGCAAAGAAAGTTTACACACACGGGGGCTTAAAAAAGCTCAGTTAAATGTAAGTTGCCAGCTTTTAACCCCATCAGAGTTAAATGCTCAACTTCTAAAATCTGATAATACAATTACACTATCATGATCCTACATAAATTTTCAGCCAGCCCATTTTCGCAATCGAATCTAATAAGCGTGTTAGCCCGTGTTGAACCCCCTGACGGCATATTATTAGTAGAAGATGCGGTCTATGGGTTAACTTCTAAGCTTATATTAGAGCCCATTTTACAACGTACCTCAAAAGTTTATGCCCTGAACTCAGACTGCATTGCTAGAGGTGTAGAGTGTGCTGAAAAAATAATTACTCAAATCGATTATAGTGGTTTTGTTGCCCTAACGCTTGAGTACGATAACGTCATATCTTGGTAAAAGAATATAAATGGAACATTACATCGAATTTAATAGTAAAAAAATAGCCACCGATAAAATGGGATACTTATTATCTGTAGATGATTGGGAGCCAGAACTAGCTGAAATTATTGCTGCAGGTGAAAATATTGAGTTGGACGAAAATCGTTGGCAAGTGGTTAACTTTGTAAGGAACTTTTATTTAGAATTTAACACCAGCCCTGCTATTCGTGCACTAGTGAAAGCCATGGCCAACGAATACGGTCCTGAAAAAGGCAATAGCCGCTATTTACAGCGTTTGTTTCCCAAAGGTCCAGCGAAGCAAGCTACCAAGATTGCAGGATTACCTAAACCAGCCAAATGTTTGTAGTTATTCAAACAGATTTCGTGGCTTAAAATAAAAAATGCAGCATAAACCATGCTGCATTTTTGTTTTAATAATGGCGGTTAACTTAGTTGACTGAAATCACGTCTAAACCATTCATATAAGGTACCAATACCTTAGGGATGGTGACAAACCCATCTTGCTGCTGATAATTCTCAAGAATAGCCACTAGTGTTCGACCTACCGCCAAACCCGAACCATTTAGGGTATGCAATAATTCTGGTTTATTGGTTTCAGGGTTACGATACCTGGCTTGCATTCTACGCGCCTGAAAGTCCAACATATTGGAACAAGAAGAAATTTCACGATAGGTATTCTGTGCCGGCAACCAAACTTCCAAATCATAAGTTTTACAGGAGCCAAAACCCATATCGCCAGTACACAACAACATTTTACGATAAGGTAGTTCAAGTAACTGCAGCACTTTTTCTGCGTGCCCCGTTAACTCTTCCAATGCATCAAAAGAATCTTCTGCTTTAACCAACTGAACCATTTCGACTTTATCGAACTGATGATTACGAATAAGTCCTTTGGTATCTCTACCATAAGAACCGGCTTCGCTGCGGAAGCATGGCGTATGAGCGGTCAATTTAATCGGTAAATCTGCAGCGCTATATATTTCATCACGTGCGGTATTCGTTAAAGGAACCTCTGCAGTAGGAATTAACGATAACCCCTGGCCTTCTTCGGTTGCAGGCATAGTGTGGAACGCATCTTCCTTAAATTTTGGAAACTGGCCTGTACCAAACATGCTGGCTTCGTTAACCAAATAAGGAACGTACATTTCAGTGTAACCGTGCTCAGTGGTATGTAAATCTAACATAAACTGTGTAAGGGCACGGTTTAGACGAGCAATTTGCCCACGCATAACAACAAAACGAGAACCTGAAAGTTTAACTCCGGTTTCAAAGTCTAAGCCTTTTGCCAGTTTTTCTGCCACATCTACGTGATCATTTACCTCAAAGTCAAATTCCCGAGGCGTTCCCCAGCGACTCACTTCAACATTTTGGTCTTCATTCACGCCAACAGGAACCGAATCGTCAGGCAGGTTTGGGATCCCCTGAGACCAAGCAGCGATCTCGTCTAACAATTCTGCTAATTCAGATTTTGCCGCATCTAAGTCATCCCCTAATTTGCCAACCTCAGCGAGCAAAGGAGCAATATCTTCGCCAGATGCTTTTGCTTTACCAATAGACTTAGAACGTACATTACGTTCGTTTTGCAATTCCTGGGTATGCATTTGTAACGATTTACGGCGTTCTTCCAATGCATTAAATGCGTCTACATCAAGGGTGAAACCACGACGTTTTAATTTTTCCGCTGTTTCATTTATGTCATTACGTAAGTATTTTGGATCTAACATCTGTTAATTATTAACCTTTAACCAATTGCGTTCCTAACCATGCTGCCAACAAGCAACAGGTTATATTTAAAACGATATTAAGGATCCCTTTCAACCAAAGCCCTTGTTGCATCAGCAACAAAGTATCCACAGAGAACGTTGAGAAGGTAGTAAATGCACCGAGTAAACCGATACCAATTGCAGTTCGCCAAACAACTATTTCTATTAGCCCCTGTTCAATTAAAGCGTATACCAGGCCAAGTAAAAACGAACCAACTACATTGACCAGCAGTGTACCAAAAGGAAAGCCTTTACCAAACCATTGCAACATCATTTGTGAAAGAAAAAAGCGCATACACGCACCAACTGCCCCACCTGCAGCGATGTAACCATAAATAGCCATACTGTGCGTCATTTATTGCCCTTTTTACTGTTTATCATCTAAATCTTTGAGAAAGCGTAATTTAGCCTTAATTTTTGTCTCAAGTCCACGTTCAACGGGTTGATAATATTCAGTATCCAGCATTTCTTCTGGCAGATAGCTTTCACCCGCCGCATAAGCATGGGGTTCATTATGAGCATATCGATAATCTTTACCATAGCCCAGATCAGCCATTATTTTAGTGGGCGCATTGCGTAGATGGGCTGGAACGGGATAGTCTGGTTTATCTTTAACGTCCGCCATCGCCGCTTTAAAAGCAGTGTACACAGCATTACTCTTTGCTGCGCATGCACAATAAATGGAGGCCTGAGCGATGGCTCTTTCACCTTCAGCAGCGCCTACCCTGTGGTAGATATCCCAAGCATTTAAACACACCTGCATGGCCCTAGGATCGGCATTACCAATATCTTCGGTGGAAATGGCGAGTAGTCGTCTTGCAACAGCGAGTGCATCTCCACCGGCGGTTAATATTCTAGCATACCAATATAAAGCACCATCGGCAGATGACCCACGAACGGATTTGTGAAACGCTGACAACATGTCATAAAATAAATCACCGCCCTTATCAAACTGAGAAACTTTCTCTCCCACTGCCAGGGCAACAGTGTCAATAGTCACTATACCATTTTCGGCAAAATCGACACTGAGTTCTAAATAATTAAGTAGTCGACGGGCATCACCACCGGCTAGTTCAATTAGTCGCTTCTGAGCAACTGTATCTATTTGAATAGATTGATTGCCTAACCCATTCACTTTGTCTTGCAATGCCTGCTCAATAACTTGCTGTAAGTCATCAGTACTCAGAGCTTGAAGAACGTACACTCTGGCCCGAGATAACAACGCGTTATTTAGTTCAAAGGAGGGATTTTCCGTGGTTGCGCCAATAAAAGTCACAGTGCCGTCTTCGATAAAAGGTAAAAAAGCGTCCTGCTGGGCCTTGTTGAACCGATGAACTTCATCCACAAACAATATAGTTCGTTTACTTTTTACCATGGCGTGTTGTTTGGCGACTTCGATGGCACTTCGAATGTCTTTCACACCAGAGGTTACTGCGGAAATTCGTTCGATGTGGGCATCACAATGACTGGCAATAATCTCTGCTAGTGTGGTTTTACCTGTCCCTGGCGGTCCCCACAAAATCATTGAATGGCAATTACCATTTTCTAGCGATTTTCGTAACGGCTTATTCGGCCCAATAATATGTTGTTGACCCACATATTGAGCTACGGTTTTAGGGCGCATTCTTGCCGCTAAGGGTTCAAATGATGGCGTGTCGTTAAAGTCCAATTCCATTTTTATCGTTGATCGTCCAAATCAAAGCCATCTGGGATGGTAAAAATAAATTGCTCTTCACTAATTTTAATATTTTGTTTTACATCAGAAAATGTCAATTTACTGGTTTGCTGCTGACGATCGATAAAGCTTAATTGACTCAATTGATTATTTTCAAACTTTAGTTTTAGTTCACTAATTTGCGACTCGGGAGAGATTGCAATAATGCTGTACACATCATCAGAATAGGTAATCGTAAATTCTGACCACTGCTGGTTACTTGGATTAGTCAATAATACAATAGGGTTGTTAGATACTGAATCGGCCTGATTAATCGCGGTAACTTGCTCAACAAAAGGATCGGAATACCAGAGTGTTGTGCCATCTGCCACCATTAAGTTTTCATCTGGGGAATTCACTTGCCAAATCATTAAGTTGGGTTGTTTTAATGTCATTTGACCTGAGGACTCTTGAACCAACTCTCCTTGACCGTCTGTGACCTGTTGTTCGAATGCCGCAGTAAAGGTTTTTAACGATAACAATTTTTGTTTTAAACGTTCACTGGCTTCAAGACTATTTTCTTGATTGGCCAAAGCTTGACCGGTAATAACTAACATCAGCATCAAAAATCCAATGAACAGATGTGGTATTTTGATTAATTTACTTCTCATTTTACTTAATCCTTCGGTGGCGGTGGTGCTAAGACTTCACGAGTACCATTATGACCCGCTGCACTTACGACGCCACTTTGTTCCATTTGTTCAACTAATCGTGCTGCGCGATTGTAACCAATTCTGAATTTACGTTGCACACTCGATACCGATGCGCGCCTAGATTCAGTAATAAATGCCACAGCCTCATCGTAGAACGCATCGAACTCTTGATCTGCACCTTCAGGCTGTTCTCCGGGCAGTAATACTTCAGCACTGCTTTCACCGTTGAGAATTTCATCAATATAATTGGGTTCGCCACGTTTTTTCCAATCAGCAACAACTGCGTGCACTTCATGGTCATCCACAAACGCACCATGGACTCGCGTAGGTACGCCAGTGCCAGGGGGCAAATACAACATGTCACCCATACCTAACAGTGACTCCGCACCTTGTTGGTCTAAAATAGTACGAGAGTCAATTTTCGAGGAAACTTGGAAGGCAATCCTGGTGGGGATATTGGCTTTAATTAACCCTGTTATTACATCCACAGAAGGACGCTGAGTAGCAAGCACTAAATGGATCCCCGCGGCACGTGCTTTTTGTGCGATACGAGCAATCAATTCTTCCACTTTTTTACCAACAATCATCATCATGTCAGCAAATTCATCTACTACGACCACTATGGCGGGTAGTTTTTCAAGATCTGGCGCTATGGTTTCCATGCTTTCTTCAAAGCGCCAAAGGGGATCTTTTATGGGATTGCCGTCTTCAATGGCTTGTTTAACCTTCGCATTATAACCTTTAAGATTTCGCACCCCCAACGCTGACATGAGTCGATAACGGCGTTCCATCTCTCCAACACACCAACGCAGGGCATTGGCCGCCTCTTTCATATCGGTAACAACTTCTGATAATAAATGCGGTATACCTTCATAAACCGAAAGTTCCAGCATTTTCGGGTCAATCATGATCATGCGCACATCTTCTGGGGAAGACTTGTATAACAGACTAAGGATCATCACATTAACCCCCACCGATTTACCTGAGCCTGTTGTACCTGCGACTAACAAATGGGGCATTTTTGCTAAATCAACTATGACAGGTTTACCCGATATATCAGCGCCTAACACCATAGTCAAAGGGGACTCGTTGCCCTGAAATGCTTGGCACGAAATCACTTCACTTAACCGCACCATTTCTCTATTTTTATTAGGTAACTCAAGTCCAATTACCGATTTACCCGGGATAACCTCCACCACACGCACAGACATTGCCGACATAGCACGGGCTAAATCCTTTGACAAAGCAGTGATGCGGCTAACTTTAACACCAGGCGCGAGTTCTAGCTCGAAGCGAGTAATCACCGGACCTGGAAAGACGCCCACAACTTTAGCTTCAATATTAAAATCGAGTAATTTCTCTTCGACTAAACGCGAAACCATATCCAACTCTTCTTGAGTAATCGGATTTTTAACTTTATCTGCTCGTTCCAATAAATCGAAAGATGGTAGTGGGCCTAGTGATTCGTCCCCCTCCCCTGCTGTTGCAGAATGTGTATTTCCATTTAAGTTGGCGGAATGTGAGCTCTGTGCAGGTTTAGGTTTGACTTTGCTTGGATGATCATTAGTCGCTTGTTGAGTGCCGCCCTCTTGTTCATCCCTTTGCTTATCTTTTTTACCTGTTATTTTCTTCTTAAGCTCGGACACAGACAAAATACTAGGCTTAGGCTCTGGTTCTGGTGCAGACTGTTCAAAAATTTCATCAGGAATGCTTATGGATGGTTCTACTGGCGTCGCGCGCTCAGCGGCTTTGAAGGTGGTAATTTCCACCTCGTTTTCTTTATCATCTTTATTGGAAGGCTTAAAAGACAATCTTGCTATCGGGCTCTGTTCGATAAGCTTAGGCGCGCGATACAAAAATATTCCAGATCTAATGCTCAGTTCACCTAATTTATCAACCACCGTAATAAGAGAAATCCCCGTTACAAGGGTTAAACCGGTTAATAAAAAACATAATAATAATAAAGTCGTGCCGACTAGACTGAAATAAGGGATCAACGAACTGCTTATGACATCACCAACCATTCCGCCTGCGGAAAAGTGGAAAATATCATCAAAGTTAATGCTCAAAATACCTGAGATACCCACTAAAAATAATATTGAACCGATAATACGTAGGCCAATGGTGAAATAGTCAATTTGCTCTATTCGTTTAACTTGCTGAAATAAAAACCACCCTGTGAAAGCAATTATAAACGGTAATATATAAGCAAAGCGCCCGAAACTGAAAAACAGCACATCAGCAAACCAGGCACCAATTGGCCCTACCCAATTATGGATATTTCCTTGAAAACCCGCTTGCGACCAACTCGGGTCTGCACTATTAAAAGATGCTAAAGCAAGCAGAATAAAAAATGCGAACGAACATGATAAAATCATGCCCACTTCCATTATTCGTTGTATTCCGGTCAGACGCGCCATAAAACTTTAATTCAATTCTAGGTATTATTTTTATACCCATACCTTACCAGTGACAGTCTCAAAATCCTAGCTAATGCATTACCAATCGGCGTGATTTACTTCAGATTGATTTTAATTTGAGCAGTATGCTTCACTTCTTCCATTACTACGTAAGTGCGAGACTCACTTACCCCTGGCAATCGCAGTAAAGTATCACCAAGTAACTTACGATAACTCGACATGTCTGCCACCCTAGCTTTAAGCAGAAAATCAAAATTGCCAGAAACCAAATGACATTCTTGAATATCATCATGTTTTTTCACTGCCGCAGAAAATTCTTCAAAAATATCTACACTGGTTTTTGTTAACGTTATCTCTACAAACACTAACATCGCAGCACCTAATTTTTGCGGATCCACTTGCGCATAGTATCCTGTGATATATCCTTGTTGTTCTAGGCGTTTTACGCGCTCTAAGCATGGGCTAGCACTAAGACCAACAGATTTAGCCAGATCAACATTCGAGAGTTTGCCATTTTTCTGCAATGCAATCAGAATGTTACGATCAATTCTATCGAGGTGTTTTGGGGTCTTAACTAACATTATATTAATCCGTGAAATAAGCTTTTCACCATATAATACACTGCAAATTGATTAATTACAGGACAAAACTTCTTTTAATGTCGCATATACTGCGCACTAATTCTTACAATAAAAAAGGTTGGGTTAAAAATGCTAATTGGAGTTCCTAAAGAAATTAAAAATCATGAGTACCGTGTTGGTCTAACACCTGCTGCGACTAAAGAATTTGTCACACATGGGCACGAAGTACTGATAGAAAACAATGCCGGTGCTTCAATAGGATTTGATAATGAGCAGTACGTTGCGGCTGGCGGTGTGATTATTGATACCGCAGAAGAAATCTTTGCACGAGCTGAGATGATTGTGAAGGTTAAAGAGCCACAACCAAACGAATGTAAGATGCTTCGTGAAGGACAAACCCTGTATACTTACCTGCACCTTGCCCCAGATCCTGTGCAAACAGAGTTATTAGTTGCTTCTGGCGCAACCTGTATCGCGTATGAAACAGTGACAGATAATAGAAACGGATTGCCTTTGTTAGCGCCCATGAGTGAAGTAGCTGGACGAATGGCTGTGCAAGCCGGTGCCCATTATCTTGAAAAAGCACAAGGTGGCAGCGGTACACTACTTGGTGGCGTACCCGGTGTAGCGCCTGGCAAAGTCTTAGTTATTGGTGGCGGTGTAGTTGGTACCAATGCTGCGAAAATGGCCATTGGTCTGGGTGCAGATGTTACTATTCTAGATCGGTCATTACCCCGTCTACGTGAATTAGATGATATCTTTGCCAACCAAGTAAAAACCGTTTATTCAACCATTGATGCTATCGATTACTATTCGTCAAAAGCAGATTTAGTGGTTGGAGCCGTTTTAATTCCTGGTGCAGCAGCTCCGAAGCTTTTAAGCAAAGAACACATCACCAATATGAAAGAAGGTTCTGTCGTGGTTGACGTAGCAATTGATCAAGGTGGTTGTTTTGCCACGTCAAAAGCCACCACTCACCAAGATCCTGTTTATGTCGTTGATGGCGTTGTACATTATTGCGTTGCAAACATGCCAGGCGGTGTCGCTAGAACTTCGACTATGGCATTAAACAATGCAACCTTGCCCTTCGGTTTAGCCTTGGCAAATAAAGGGCCTAAGCAAGCGATGTTAGACGATGTTCACTTGTTAAATGGTTTAAACGTGCACAAAGGTAAAGTCACCTACAAAGCAGTTGTTGATGCATTAGGTGAAGAATTAAACCTAGAATATATGGATGCAAGTGCGGCATTAGAGATGTAATGCATTGCTAAAACATGTATAGGTTCTAAAGATTCAAAAAGCTGCATTTTTAATGCAGCTTTTTTGTTTCCATATACATTCAATTAAGCGATGGATAAGTTTATATCAAGCAGCGCCCTAAGTGGATCTATTGCTTGGGTAATTGGCCGACCAATTACCATGTAATTTACACCAGCTAAAATAGCCTCTGGAGGTGTCATAACTCGTTGCTGATCAGCTTTGTCGGTTCCCATCGGTCGAATACCCGGGGTAACTAACAGAAAGTCGTTATCTAATGAATTTCTCAAAATCGGCGCTTCTTGTGCAGAGCACACAACCCCATCTAATCCACACTCTTTGGTTAACTTTGCAAGACGTAAAACTTGTTGTTCTGGAGAATCTTGTATACCAATAGCACTAAGTTGGGTTTGCTCCATACTTGTCAGCACAGTTACCGCAATGAGTTTAGGTTGGTCATCACCAAGGGAAGCTAATTGAGTTTTGGCATTCTCCATCATTTTCGGACCACCAGAAGCGTGTACATTCAACATCCATACTCCCAAATCCGCTGCCGCTAAACAGGCTTTACCCACTGTATTGGGAATATCATGAAATTTAAGATCCAAAAATACATCAAACCCTCTTTTCACCAACTCCTTAACAAATTCAGGTCCAAAATAAGTAAACATTTCTTTGCCAACTTTAAGTTTACATAAATCACTATCAAGTTGACTCACTAAATTTAACGCTTTGGCTCGATTATCAAAATCTAAAGCAACGATGACTCTTGTATCACTCATAAATCGACTATTCTCCGTCTAATCCTTTTATTGGTTTGACCACGCCCCATTTTTTACATGATGGACACAACCAATGTATTTGACGTCCCGAAAATCCGCAACTCAAACAACGATACTTTGGCCGCATGTTAATCTGTTCTTCTACTAATCCCTTAACCATGGTTAGGCTTTCGTGGGTTTTGTCATCTACTTCGTCTTCAATGAAAAAGCCCATTAAGGTTTTGAAGCCTTTCATGGTAGGTGTTTTTTTCAACTGATCGAACAATACCGTTTCGGCTGTTTCAGTATTTTCCTTTTTAGCTAACAATTTGACTTTTGCAAGATAGGATGTCGCACACTGCTGCCAATATAAATCTAAAACCGCTTCTAACTGATCGTCATCATTTAGTTTAGCTGCACACTCTTCTAATTTAGGCACAGCCTCACTAAACCAACTGATATCACGAACAGGAATTTCTTTCAAATAATCAAAACCTTTTTGGTAATCCGCTTGTTGTATCGCCAGATCACCCAAAATTAACCAAGGTCGTACTCCATGCTCGTAGGCTGATATCGCTTTTTGAAGAGAATTTTCGGCTTCAGCATATTGTTCTGCTTTAATCATTTTTAAAGCTTGCTCACAATAAAAATGCGAAATACGAACGCACAACTCGTCAGTGTCACCATGGCAATCCATCATGCGCTCGCCTAGCTCTATGGCTCTATCCCATTCTTTAGTGGTTTGATAGATACTAAATAATTGTTGCTGAGCGTCTAAAAAATGTTTGTCACTGTCTAAAAGTTCTAAAAACGCATTTTCTGCACGCTCTAAAAAACCGGCCATCATGTAATCTTTGCCCAGTTCGCGAAGAGCTTGCCTATTTTGAGATTCGGAAAGTTCTTGTTTACTGACCAAATTTTGATGGACACGAATAGCTCGATCGAGCTCACCTCGATGTCTAAAGAAATTGCCCATGGCGATATGGGTTTCGACGGTATCACTGTCTAGGCTCATCATTTTCATTAAGGTATCAACGGCTTTATCCGGTTGATCAGATAATAAAAAATTTAACCCCTTAAAATAATGACGGGAAAGAATGCTGGACTGTTTTCGTTGTGCTTGTCGAACGCTATTGCGCCCCATAACATAACCATAACCGGCAGCAACAGGTAAGAGTAAAAAAAGTAATTCAAGCATCCAGATTAACTACTTGCAATGTCGGTTGTACGATTACGTTTTTGTAACCTGTTGATACGCCATTTTAATTTAAGCCAGATCAGGGTGAAAACCAACGAACTGAAAATAACGCCAGCAGCGAAAAAAGCCATTAATAAAATTGAAAGGCGCATTTCCATAGAGCTCATTAGATAATCAAACATGACTGCTTGATCATTTTTAGCACCTAAGAGTGATGCTACTAGCATGATAATAATGAAAATGATAACGATCAGGAATATTTTCAATCTTAAACCTCAAATTGTTAGGGGAAGACGCTATTTAAGTCTAGCAAGGGTTATAGTACAAAACTATTCACCTATTTGTCACCCAAACAAAAACGGCACTCTAAAAAGAGTGCCGTTTTTTTAAATAAATAAGCTTAATGTGCCAGACCTTCGTTAACGCGTTCACGTAATTCTTTACCAGGCTTGAAATGAGGAACATATTTTCCCTCAAGTTCAACAGTTTGACCAGTTTTAGGATTACGCCCTATGCGAGGAGCACGAAAATGCAACGAAAAACTACCAAAGCCTCGAATTTCTATGCGTTCACCCTTTTGCAGAGTTTGCGCCATTTGCTCTAGCATTTCTTTAATTGCAGACTCAACATCCTTAGCAGGAACGTGACGAGCTTTATCGGCAAGTCTTTCAATAAGTTCAGATTTAGTCATTGGAAATCTCCGTTACTCAAAAAATACTATACCGATGAGACTGACAAACAGGCACTTTAGTTCAAGTGCCTGAGTATGAGCTTTATTCTTCGCCTTTAGCAGCTTTGAATGCTTCTGCCATCGCGTTAGCAAATCCAGCATCATCTGGCTGTTGATTTACTTTCTCGATAGCTTCTTTTTCGTCTGCTTGGTCTTTCGCTTTAACTGACAAGTTAACAACGCGGTTTTTACGATCTACGCCCATAAATTTGGCTTCAAGATCATCACCAACGTTAACAACTTCAGAAGCATCTTCTAAACGTTCTACAGTCAAATCACCAACACGAACGTAGCCATCTACTTCTTCTGCCAAGTTAACCGTAACACCTTTAGCGTCTACAGCGGTAACCTTACCAGTAACGATAGCACCTTTCTTGTTATCTGTCAGATACTTATTGAACGGATCTTCTTCAATTTGTTTAACACCTAGTGAAATACGCTCACGCTCTGGGTCAACTTGTAGTACCACAGCTGAGATTTCATCACCTTTCTTGTATTCACGAACAGCGTCTTCGCCAGTCTTGTTCCAAGAAATGTCAGACAAGTGAACTAGACCATCGATGCCACCGTCAAGACCGATGAAGATACCGAAGTCAGTGATAGATTTGATCTTACCGCTAACTTTGTCATTCTTCTCGTGAGACTTCGCAAATTCTTCCCAAGGGTTAGCTTTACATTGCTTAAGACCAAGAGAAATACGACGACGCTCTTCATCAATTTCAAGAACCATTACTTCAACAACATCACCTAGGTTAACAACCTTAGATGGGTGGATGTTCTTGTTAGTCCAATCCATTTCAGAAACGTGAACCAATCCTTCAACACCGTCTTCGATTTCAACGAAACAACCGTAGTCAGTAAGGTTAGTAACCGCACCAGATAGTTTAGAGCCTTCAGGGTAACGGTTTGCAATTTCTTGCCAAGGATCGCTGCCCATTTGCTTCATACCAAGAGAAACGCGTGATTTCTCTTTGTCGAACTTCAATACTTTAACGTTAATTTCGTCACCAACGTTAACGATTTCACTTGGATGCTTAACGCGTTTCCAAGCCATATCTGTAATGTGAAGTAGACCGTCTACACCGCCTAGGTCAACGAATGCACCGTAGTCAGTAAGGTTCTTAACGATACCTTTAACTTCATGGCCTTCTTCAAGGTTAGCAAGTATTTGATCGCGCTCTGCACTGCTTTCAGCTTCGATAACAGCACGACGAGAAACAACAACGTTGTTACGTTTAGCGTCTAACTTGATAACTTTAAATTCTAATTCTTTACCTTCAAGGTGAGTTGTGTCGCGTACTGGGCGAACATCAACCAATGAACCAGGCAAGAATGCACGCACTGTATTCACTTCAACAGTAAAGCCACCTTTGACTTTGCCATTAATTACACCAATGATGGTTTCTTTTTCTTCGTAAGCTTTTTCCAGTTCAACCCAAGCTTCATGACGCTTAGCTTTTTCTCTGGAAAGGATAGTCTCACCAAAACCGTCTTCAACCGCGTCTAGAGCAACATCTACTTGGTCGCCAATAGCAACTTCAAGCACGCCTTCAGCGTTTTTGAACTGCTCAACGGGAATTGCGCTTTCAGATTTAAGACCTGCATCAACAAGAACTATGTCTTTATCAATTGATACGATAGTACCTTTAACGATGGCACCAGGACGTGTTTCAAGTTCTTTTAAACTTTCTTCAAATAGATCAGCAAAATTTTCAGTCATAGATTACTTTAATAGTTACTTTTAAGTGTATCCACGAAAAATCCGATTAACGTGGGGTTGTTATTCAAAACCAGCTTCATCCTTTATCTGGCGGGTAGAGCAATCAAAGAGCACATTGGACACTAAGTTTTGAACCAACGAATTCTTTAACCTTTTCAAGGACTTGCTCTACATTCATATGGGTAGAATCAAGTACTAATGCGTCATCAGCAGGTACTAAAGGAGCAACACTTCGGTTAGCGTCTCTATCGTCTCTGGCTTTGATATCGGTCAAAAGGCGCGCAATATTAACATCATGGCCTTTATCTTTCAACTGGTTATAGCGTCTCTGCGCCCGTTCTTCAGCACTGGCGGTAAGGAAAATCTTGGCTTCTGCATTAGGAAATACCACGGTTCCCATATCACGACCATCAGCAACTAAACCGGGTTCTTCGCGAAAAGCGCGTTGGCGTCTTAATAACGCTTCACGAATTCTCGGCAAAGAGGCCACCTGAGAAGCGATACTGCCTACTTCTTCTGTACGAATTTCATAGGTTACATCTTCGCCTTCAAGGATAATTTTACTACCTTTATCAGAAGTAGTGAAATTAACATCTAAACTACTGGCTAAAGGCAACAATGCGTCTTCATCATCGGCTTCTATTTGATGATGAATTGCCGCAATGGCTAATACTCGATAAATCGCACCGCTATCCAGAAAGTTCCAACCCAATGATTTTGCCAATAATGCACTCAATGTTCCCTTTCCTGCACCGCTAGGGCCATCGATGGTGATGACAGGTGTTACTTGCATGTGCTCTCCTGAGCTATATTAAAAAATCGGGCGGAATTATACTCGTTAACAAAACTTAAGCAATGCAAGCTATCTATTTAGCGTATAAAGCATTGATATAAAGCACAATTTTAACGAAACAATTAGGACTTATAATAAAAAAGAGATGACCTAAGTCATCTCTGATGTAGTTTTAGTGTATTGATTTTAGTCACTGATGCTAGCAAATCGCTCAAAGTAATCAGGAAACGTTTTTGCGGTGCAAGCTGGATCATTGATCACCACAGCAGTGTCACTTAATGCTACCAATGAAAAACACATGGCAACCCGGTGATCATTGTAAGTATCTATTTCCGCTTCTTGTAATTGTGTTGGAGGGGTAACTTCAATAAAATCATGTCCCTCATTAACCGTAGCGCCTAATTTACGTAATTCAGTGGCCATAGCCGCGAGACGATCAGTCTCTTTTACACGCCAGTTATAAATATTCGTCATTTTGGTGGTACCAGTGGCGAACAAAGCAGCAGTGGCAATGGTCATTGCAGCATCTGGAATATGATTCATATCCATATCAATGGCTTTCAACGGTGCACCTGTCACTTCGATAAAGTCATCACCCCAAGTCACTTTTGCGCCCATTGCCGATAATACATCCGCAAACTTGATATCACCCTGAATACTTTTCGCGCCTACCCCTGTAACTTTTACCGTACCGCCCTTAATCGCACCTGCAGCTAAAAAGTAAGACGCAGATGACGCATCCCCTTCAACTAAAAATGTGCCCGGGGATTGATAGGTTTGATTACCGGTTATTTTAAAACTTTGGTAGTCGTTATTTTCAACTTTAACACCAAATTTGGCCATAGTGTCTAGTGTAATGTCAATATAAGGTTTTGAAACCAAGTCTCCGATAATTTCAATTTCGCTATCTTCAGAAAATAACGGTGCCGCCATAAGTACTGCAGTTAAAAACTGACTAGAAACACTACCGTCCACTTGAATTTTACCACCTGATAAAGCTTTACCTTTGATGTTAAGTGGCGGATAACCATCATTTTTTAAGTAGCGTACTTCAGCGCCAGCTTGAGATAAGGCATCAACCAAAGCACCTATAGGACGCTCTTCCATACGCGGTTCGCCAGTGAGAATATATTCACCATTTGAGGCTGCTAATGCAGCGCACAGGGGGCGCATCGCTGTTCCGGCATTCCCTAAGAACATTTCGATCTTGCCGTCACTATTAAATACCCCATTGTTACCTTGCACAATACATTGGGTTTTGTCTTCGCTCAGTTGATAAGAAACCCCCAACAGACTCAATGCATCAAGCATGTGACGAATATCATCACTATCAAGTAAATTTGTCAGCGTGGTTTCGCCTTTTGCCAAAGCGGCTAATAGAAGTGCTCGATTAGATAAACTCTTTGAACCTGGTACATTTACCGTACCTTGTACTTTTGAAATAGGTTCAAGTCTTAGTTGTTGCATGTTTTATCCATTCCTTCTAGCAAAATCGTTCATAAAGTCGGTTAACGCTTTAACCCCTTCAATGGGCATAGCGTTATAAATACTGGCGCGCATGCCGCCAACTATTCTGTGACCCTTCAGTGCCTTCAAACCCGCAGCTTCCGACTCTTCTAGAAATAAAGCATCTAATTTCGTGTCTGCTAAATGAAAAGGAACATTCATCCGCGAACGATTTTGAATTGCAACGCGATTTGAGTAAAAATCGTTGTTATCAATGGCGTGATATAACAAATCAGATTTTTCTTTATTGCGCTTTTCGATCTCGGCAACACCACCTAAGTCAAGCAACCATTCAAACACTAAACCGGCTAAATACCAGGCAAATGTTGGCGGTGTGTTGTACATGGAATCGTGTTTCGCGATCAAACTATAATTTAGGATCGAAGGAGTCTCGATTCGTGCTTTGTCCAGCATCCTATTATGCACAATGACTACTGACAAACCCGACGGACCAATGTTCTTTTGTGCCCCACCGTAAATCACTGCGTAATCATTGATATCAATTTGTTTCGACAGAATATTTGAAGACATATCCGCTACTATAGGCACGCCTTGTGTATCGGGCACTTCATTTATTTCAATACCTTCCACAGTTTCATTAGGGCAATAATGGAAATATGCGGCTTTGTCGTTGAGTTTCCAAGAGCTTTGAGACTGAACTTGAGTAAGGCCATCGACTTCTTCGATGCCGCCGACAACATCTGCAGTTAAATAGTTGTTCCCTTCGTTCACAGCTCCTTTTGACCAAGAGCCCGTTACTAAGTGATCAGCATGATCTCCAACAGCTGATAGATTTAACGGCACAGCTGAAAATTGCCCTCTTCCACCGCCGTGGGTAAACAGTACTTGATAATCATCGGGAACGGCTAATAGCTTTCGCAAATTATGAGTAGCACGCTCAGCAACCTCAATATACGCTTTGCTACGATGGCTCATTTCCATCACCGAGCACCCTTGACCTTGCCAATTGATAAACTCTTGTTGTGCTTTCAACATAACATCAGTCGGTAACATCGCCGGACCTGCACTGAAATTATAAGTAACTGCCATAATTTGATTTTCTCCCGAAAAAAAACGAGCGGAATAAGCCACTCGTTTTAAGTATGATTAAAAACTAGCGTTTATGATTTATTCAGTAGGATCAGAGTCTACTTCGTCAGCGCTATCGTCCGCCACTTCAGCTTGTTCCGCTGCAACGACGTCTTCACCTTCTAGTAGTTCTAAATCTTCTGCTTCAATCTCTTCAATTTTTTGTAAACCCACAACATGCTCGTCTGCACCTGTGCGGATAAGTCTAACACCTTGGGTATTTCGACCTACTGTGGAGACTTCATCTACTCGTGTTCTAACCAATGTACCTTGGTCACTGATCAACATAATCTCTTGACCTTCGAACACTTGTACTGCACCCACTACTGCACCATTACGTTCAGAGACCTTGATTGAAACAACACCTTGTGTTGCTCGGCTCTTCGCTGGATAGTCAGCAATTGGAGTACGTTTACCGAAACCATTCTCTGTAGCGGTTAATACAGCACCATCACCTTTAGGAACAATAAGTGACACCACTTTTTGACCGTCTTGTAAACGAATACCGCGAACACCAGTAGCGGTTCTACCCATAGGGCGTAATGCTAAAAGCTCTTCACCGGTTTCAGGATCAAGCTTCACTGCGCCGGTTTCAGAATCTCGTTGTTTTTCGTTAAAGCGAACCACTTTACCGGCATCCGAGAACAACATAATGTCGCTTTCACCGTCGGTAATATCAACACCAATTAATTCATCACCTTCGTTTAAGTTCACCGCAATAATACCGTTTGAACGAGGACGTGAGTATTGTGAAAGTGCGGTCTTTTTAACCGTCCCGTTAGCTGTGGCCATCAATACATATTTACCTTCTTCAAATTCTTGAATAGGTAATATAGCGGTAATACGTTCGCCTTCCTCTAAAGGAAGAATGTTCACGATAGGACGTCCACGGGCGTTACGACTAGCAAAAGGTAATTGATACACTTTCAACCAGTATAAACGGCCACGAGTTGAGAAACACAATATGTGATCGTGGGTATTGGCAACCAATAACTTTTCAATGAAGTCTTCATTCTTCATCTTAGTCGCAGATTTACCTTTACCACCGCGACGCTGGGCTTCGTAGTCAGAAAGTTTCTGATATTTCACGTAGCCTTCACGAGACAATGTCACTACAACATCTTCTCGCTCAATAAGATCTTCCATGTCGATGTCATGAGTTGCTGCTGTGATTTCTGTACGTCTTTCGTCACCGTATTCATCACGTATTTGTTCAAGCTCTTCTCTAATCACTTCCATCAAACGTTCAGAGCTAGATAGTATCAGCAATAATTCAGCAATAACGTCGAGTAGCTCTTTGTATTCAGCTAAGATTTTATCGTGTTCTAAACCAGTCAGTTTGTGTAAGCGCAGGTCTAGAATCGCTTGGGCTTGCTGTTCGGTTAAGAAATATTCGCCTTCTGATATACCGTACTGTGGTTCTAGCCAATCAGGACGAGCCGCATCATCACCCGCACGTGCTAGCATTTCAGCAACATCACCTAACGCCCAGCCGCGAGCCACAAGAGAAGCCTTAGCATCACTTGGACTTTCTGATGCTTTAATTAACTCGATAATTTCATCGATGTTAACTAGTGCAATCGCTAAACCTTCAAGGATATGGGCTCGGTCGCGTGCTTTCTTCAGTTCATAAACTGTACGGCGAGTAACCACTTCTCTGCGATGCAGTACAAAGGCTTCTAAAATATCTTTGAGGTTAAATACCCGAGGTTGGTTGTTGTCGAGGGCAACCATGTTGATACCAAACACGGTTTGTAATTGTGTTTGGGCATACAAGTGATTAAGTAGCACTTCTGCTGACTCGTTGCGTTTCACTTCAACAACAATACGCATTCCATCTTTATCAGACTCATCGCGAAGTGCTGAAACACCTTCAATTTTCTTCTCTTTAACCAGTTCAGCAATTTTTTCAATCAATCTTGCTTTGTTAACCTGGTAAGGGATCTCGTGCACAATAATGGTTTCTTTACCACTATCTTCAGTTTCAATTTCAGCCCGGGCACGCATGTAAATTTTACCGCGGCCAGTGCGGTAGGCATCGTCAATTCCTTTACGACCACTAATTAATGCAGCGGTGGGAAAATCAGGTCCCGGAATATGTTGCATGATCTCTTCGATAGTCATATCTGGATTATCGATCAGTGCAATACAACCGTTTACCACTTCAGTTAGGTTATGAGGTGGAATATTGGTTGCCATGCCAACGGCAATCCCTGAGGAACCATTCACTAATAAATTAGGAACACGTGTGGGAAGTACATCAGGAATATGTTCCGTACCGTCATAGTTAGGTACAAAATCAACGGTTTCTTTTTCTAGATCCGCAAGAAGTTCATGGGCTATTTTAGCCATACGAACTTCGGTATAACGCATTGCAGCTGCTGAGTCTCCATCAACTGAACCAAAGTTACCTTGGCCGTCAACGAGCATATATCGCAAAGAAAATGGCTGCGCCATACGAACAATGGTGTCGTAAACCGCAGTATCGCCGTGGGGGTGATACTTACCAATTACGTCACCGACTACACGAGCAGATTTCTTGTATGGTTTATTATAATCGTTTTTTAACTCATTCATGGCGAACAATACGCGGCGGTGAACAGGTTTTAACCCATCACGCACATCCGGTAGTGCACGTCCAACAATGACACTCATTGCATAATCGAGGTAAGAGTTTTTAAGTTCTTCCTCTATATTAATGGGGAGAATTTCGTTGGCATTGTCTGTCATATACAGCCTTGTCCCTAAATTATTATCTGAATCTACTGATGAAACTGGTCAAGTCAGTTTAAAAAGTTCGACTTCACTTTTAGTTATAGTGGGTTCTAAATCGACTGTGGATTCTACCACCGAGAAAACAAAATAAATAGCCGTCATTCGCTTATATAGTGTGCAATCAGACAATTTTTTAGCATATCTTCGGGTATAAAGGTCTGGTTATCTAAATTAATGCCAGCTTATAATAGCAATAAGATAAAAAAGGAGTGCACAATGACCGAGCAAAACGTAGATGCTGCAGAAATAGATAAATTTTCAGCGTTAGCGTCTAGGTGGTGGGATTTGCAAGGAGAATTTAAACCCTTGCACGAAATCAATCCTCTTCGAGGAGACTATATTCAACAACGTACCAATGGTGTTTTTGATAAAAACATAATTGATGTTGGATGTGGTGGCGGTATCTTATCTGAATATTTAGCCAAACAAGGGGCCCTGGTCACTGGCATTGATATGGCTTCTGAATCCTTAGAAGTGGCTCGTCTTCATGGTCTAGAATCCGGCGTAAAGGTGACCTATCAACAAATAACCGCAGAGCAAATGGCTGCCCAACATAGCAATAAGTTTGACATTGTAACTTGCCTCGAGATGCTTGAGCATGTGCCAGATCCTGCTTCCATAGTGCGAGCTTGCGCGGCACTAGTTAAACCCGGTGGCCACGTATTTTTCTCTACTTTAAATCGAAATCTAAAATCCTATTTAATGGCCATTGTTGGCGCTGAAAAAATTCTAAACCTAGTGCCCAAAGGCACTCATGATTACGAAAAATTTATACAGCCTTCTGAGCTATTAGCCTGGGTTGATAAAACGGATCTTATCACCCAGCATATGACTGGCCTGCATATGAATCCTTTTTCGAAACAATTTTACCTTTCTGAACAAAATGTCGATGTCAATTACATTGTCCATTGTCAAAAACCTGAAGGATAAACAAGGCCATGGCAAAGGGTTTTTTAAATGATCAATACGCTGCTATTTTATTTGATTTAGACGGGACTTTATTAGATACAGCAGCGGATTTAGGCAATGCCTTGAATCACGTGTTGCGTCATTATGACCGGCCAACTTGTAGTTACGATGCATATCGATGTGTCGCCTCAGATGGCGCCCTAGGTTTATTAAAGTTAGGGTTTGGTGATGACTATGCAAACCTTTCTGAAACGGAATTACAAACATGTCGACAAATGTTACTCGACCATTATGAACAAAATGTTTGTGTCGATACCACTTGTTTTGATGGCGTGATGGAGACCCTGGAATGGTTCAATCAAAATGCTATCCCTTGGGGAATAGTCACCAACAAACCAGGCTTTTTAACGACCCAACTGCTGACCCACTTCCCGATAATGCAAACTAGCGCAGTGGTAATCAGTGGGGATACCTATATCAAACGTAAACCCCATCCTATGCCGTTATTAGAGGCTGCGCGAATTTTGTCCATCGCACCTGACAAAGTCCTCTATGTTGGCGATGCCAAAAGAGATATCGAAGCCGCTCAAAACGCTAATATGGGAAGCGTTACCGCCCTCTATGGTTACATCAAAGATCCACTCGAGGTGAGAGACTGGAAAGCGGATTACGTTGTCAGTCAGTTCTCTGAGTTGCTTGATATTGGCTAGTTAATAGATTCATCGTATTTATGCACTTCTGTTTTATCATAAATAAAGATGAGTGCTCATAAAAATACCAGATATAGTGATTGTTAAGATTTTTAACACTATATATCGTGATATTCTAAAAACAGACCTGATCCTTTAAAAATAATTTAACTTTAAAATTTAATCGAAAATATGCTTGCAATCGGCTTAACTGCGTCGTGAATACCCCTTCTAAGTTAGTCGATACTAACCTACCATTTGGTTAAGTTTTTTTGGCGATAAAACCACCAGATATTGGGTTGCAAACGAGGGCAAACACCTCTATCTTGTGCTAGTCACATTTTTTCTAACTACTCAAAAAATAACCGGAAGTAAACGCTGAGAAACGCGACCTTTTTACGTCCTTAAGTGTGCACAAAGTTTAAAACGATACTTTTAAAAATTAATTTAAAAATACAATGTACTCGATAATTTTAGTTATCAGGGTATGTAACGCTAATTATTTAAACGGCAAATTAAATACATGAATAACTCTCTATATGTCACGAAACGCGATGGTGAACGTGAAGTCTTAAATTTGGACAAAATTCACAAAGTCATAACTTGGGCGGCCAAAGGCTTAAAAAATGTTTCTGTTTCTCAAGTTGAAATTAAAGCTCATATTCAGTTTTACGACGGTATCAAAACCGAAGATATTCATGAGACCTTAATTAAATCTGCGGCTGATTTAATTTCCACGGAAACACCCGATTATCAATACCTTGCTGCTCGTTTAGCCGTATTCCATTTACGTAAAAAAGCGTACGGTCAATTTGAACCTCCCGCGTTAGTTACCCATGTTAAAAGCATGGTTGCAAAGGGCAAGTATGATCAGCACATATTAGAAGACTATTCAGAGCAAGAGCTCAATGAGCTAGACGAATACATGGATCATTGGCGAGACATGAACTTCAGTTATGCTGCAGTGAAGCAACTGGAGGGTAAATATCTAGTACAAAATCGAGTGACCGGTGAAATCTACGAAAGTGCTCAGTTTTTGTATATTCTAGTCGCGGCATGTTTGTTTGCTAACTATCCAAAAGAGACACGTTTAGACTATGTAAAACGTTTTTATGACGCTGCGTCTTTATTTAAAATCTCCTTACCAACGCCGATTATGTCTGGGGTCAGAACCCCTACCCGTCAATTTAGCTCTTGTGTCTTAATTGAAGCAGGTGACAGCTTAGATTCGATTAACGCCACTGCAAGTGCCATCGTTAAATACGTGAGTCAACGAGCAGGTATTGGTGTGAATGCAGGCCGAATTCGTGCCCTAGGTAGTGAAATTCGCGGCGGTGAGGCCTATCATACGGGTTGTATTCCATTTTATAAATACTTCCAAACTGCGGTGAAAAGTTGTTCACAGGGTGGTGTCAGAGGCGGTGCAGCAACCTTATTCTACCCAGCATGGCATTTAGAAGTTGAATCCTTACTAGTACTTAAAAATAACCGTGGTGTGGAAGAAAACCGAGTTCGTCACCTCGATTATGGTGTGCAGTTTAATAAACTCATGTACACCCGAATGATCAAAGATCAATACATTACCTTGTTTAGTCCTTCTGATGTGCCAGGACTATATGATGCTTTCTTTGCCGATCAAGATGAGTTTGAAGCTTTGTATGTGAAATACGAACAAGATGATTCAATTCGTAAAAAGAAAATCAAAGCGGTTGAGCTATTCAGTTTGTTTATGCAAGAACGTGCAAGTACAGGTCGTATTTATCTACAAAACGTAGACCACTGTAATACTCACAGTCCTTTCGACCCTAAAGTTGCGCCTGTTAGACAAAGTAATCTATGTTTAGAAATAGCCCTTCCCACTAAACCATTGCAGCACATTAACGATGAAAATGGCGAAATTGCTCTGTGTACCTTATCGGCATTTAACTTAGGGGCAATTGAAAGCCTTGATGAATTCGAAGAGATGGCAGACTTAGCAGTACGCGCACTAGATAGCCTGTTAGATTACCAAGACTATCCTGTTCCTGCTGCATACCGCGCTTCCATCGATAGAAGAACCTTAGGTATAGGCGTGATTAATTTCGCTTATTATTTAGCGAAAAATGGTAAGAAGTACTCCGACGGCAGTGGTAATGCCCTCATTCACAGAACTTTTGAGGCCATGCAATACTACCTACTCAAGGCGTCAAATAATTTGGCGAAAGAAAAGGGAGCTTGTCCTAAATTTAACGAAACAACCTATTCACAAGGTATCTTACCCATTGATACTTATAAAAAGGATCTCGATAAAATATGCGATGAGCCTCTTCACTACGATTGGGAAACCTTGCGTAAAGAAATTGTGGAACACGGATTACGCAACAGTACGCTGTCTGCATTGATGCCGTCAGAAACCTCGTCGCAGATATCCAATGCAACGAACGGTATTGAGCCACCTCGAGGTCATATTAGTATTAAGTCTTCAAAAGATGGCGTATTGAAACAAGTCGTACCTGAGTACGAAAGGTTGAAAGAGCAATATGAATTGCTGTGGGACATCAACTCCAATGAT
The DNA here is from genome assembly GCF_054782055.1 of Aliiglaciecola aliphaticivorans. Lineage (NCBI taxonomy): Bacteria > Pseudomonadati > Pseudomonadota > Gammaproteobacteria > Alteromonadales > Alteromonadaceae > Aliiglaciecola > Aliiglaciecola aliphaticivorans. Next base: position 32,752 of record NZ_BAAGTF010000012.1, on the reverse strand, counting down.
GGTTACTTACAGTTATGTGCCATTATGCAAAAATTTATCGATCAAACAATTTCTGCCAATACCAGCTACGATCCGGGTAAATATGAAGGTGGAAAAGTGCCCATGAAATTGTTGTTAAAAGACCTATTAACCACATACAAATTGGGCATTAAAACCTTGTATTACCACAACACGCGAGATGGTGCTTCAGACACCTCTCAACTTGAATTGAAGAAGGAAGTTGCGACGCCATTGGCCCAAGAAGTTGTCATTGAAGAAGATGACGATTGTGCCGGTGGTGCATGTAAAATATAGGCAAAAAACAAGTTTGGTGGCGTAAAAATACGCCACCTGGTGTTAAACCTCACAGAGTACTGACGGTAAATGAAATACACTACTTTTAATCAAAAACCTACAAATCCTTTATTGGAACCCATGTTTTTCGGCAATCCAGTGAATGTTGCTCGCTACGACCAGCAAAAACACAGTATTTTTGAAAAGTTAATTGAAAAACAAATCAGTTTTTTCTGGCGTCCAGAAGAGGTAGATGTCAGTAAGGACCGCGTTGACTTTCAGTCTTTAAGTGACTCTGAAAAGCATATTTTTATTTCTAATTTAAAATATCAAACTTTGCTAGATTCAGTGCAAGGAAGAAGCCCAAATATTGCATTTCTACCGATTATTTCATTACCTGAGTTAGAAACATGGACAGAAACATGGTCATTTTTCGAAACCATACACTCTCGCTCTTACACCCATATTTTACGCAACCTATTTACCGATCCGAGTGCGATCTTTGATGATATTGTGGTTAACGAACAAATCAAACAACGTGCTGGCGATATTTCTAAATACTACGACGATTTGATTTTTTATACCCAGCTGTGGCAAACCCAAGGCGAAGGCGTTCACACAGTTGAAGGTGTCGCTTACACCATCACCATGCGTGAGTTAAAGAAGAAGTTGTATTTATGCATGAACTCGGTTAATGCCTTGGAAGCCATTCGTTTCTACGTTTCCTTCGCCTGTACTTTCGCATTTGCAGAGCGTGAATTAATGGAAGGTAACTCAAAGATAATCCGTCTTATTGCTCGCGATGAAAACCTCCACCTCACCTCGACTCAACACATTATCAACCTTTGGCAAAAAGGCAAAGATGATCCAGAAATGGCTGAGATCGCAGAAGAGTGTAAAGACCAAGCAAAAGAAATATTTATGCAAGCGGTCGAACAAGAAAAACAATGGGCTGGATATTTATTTGCACAGGGCTCAATGATTGGATTGAACGAAGAGATACTCTGTCAATATGTGGAATACATAGCGAACCATCGCATGTCCGCCATTGGCATGGGCCAACCTTTTGATATCACCAGTAATCCTTTGCCTTGGATGAATAATTACCTCAATTCTGACAATGTACAAGTTGCACCACAAGAATCTGAAATAAGCTCTTACTTAGTGGGTCAAATTGACGCCGAAGTAAACGCCGGTGACTTTGACGATTTCGATCTTTAATGTCCGAAAAGAAATCAACGGTGATCATTGTTGATGGTGATCACCCTCCTATCCTTACCGACCATTCAGACACTATTTTAGAAAGCTTGGAAAAGCAAAATATCGAGGTTCACTATCATTGTCGTGAAGGGTTTTGTGGAGCTTGCAGAAGTAAACTAATCAGTGGCGAAGTCGACTACAAAACCGACCCCCTCGCCTATATTGATGATGACGAATTCCTCCCCTGTTGCTGTATAGCCCTCGGTGATATCAAAATAAAATTGGTCTAGTCACAATTTACTGACCGAAATCACATGTCCCGTCAAACCCTAACTGATCTTTTTTCAACAGGTTTAATTTACCTTCTTCAAATTGATAGTAGTAGGTATAAGCCCAGTCTGGCACGCTTTCAGCAAACCCATCTAATTTTGGATTCATAATTAACAGATCACTGTCGGCTTGGTAACAAAGCCCCAGTCCCGAAGTGAGGGTATCCATGATTTTACCGGTTTCCACCTGAACAACCACATTAAATTGGCATCCAGTGCCACATCCTGTGCTTAAAATATAAAAGTGGCCAGCAAAATTAGCTTGTTGGCCAACAACTGACGCCTTCATCCATTGCCACTTTTGCTCCACAAAAACACCATCAGGATGACTGTTAAAATCAACTTTTTTTAATGGGCTATCTGCAACTTCAGGAACCTTGAATTGCTCGAAAGTAAGCGCCTCTTGTCCATACACAGAAAAGCTTAAGCACACACTTAGGTACACAACACAGTGTATTAAAAACCAAGATTTAATCTGACTATCACTTTTATTGTTGTCCATGCTTTTATACCTAAATCAAAGCAAATACTTTTAATAAAAATATCCCCAGTGTTGTGGTCACTAAAGATAATGTACTGGTAACTGCAATAATAGCTGCAGCCAGAAAATGATTACCCTGCATCGCTTGCACCATCGGATAACTGGCGGCCGCGGTGGGAGCTGCACACATGAGGTATAAAATACCTAACTCTTCCCCTCTGAATCCTAGAATAAAACCACCCGTGGTGAATACGAGGGGAACAAAAATCAATTTCATTGCGGACGACCAGTAAAGCACACTGGAAGAATGAAACTCTTTAATCCGAATAGAGGCTCCGGCACACAATAGCGCTAAAGGTAAGGTCATACCGGCAAAATATTCCCCTGTATGTAACGCAATCTCAGGGATTGGTATATTTAACAGTGACACCAATACACCCGCAACAATAGAGATGATCAATGGGTTTTTAATGATACTCAACAACATTCCGCCAACACGATTCGTGCCTCTTGGTGGTAAATGCCGTGTTAATGTAATCACAGATAAAATATTAAACACTATGGTTAATACTGCTAAGTAAATAGACGCGATACCTAAGGCTTTTTCTCCATAGGCACTCACCACAAAAGCAAGGCTAATAATGCCCATATTACTTCTAAAAGCACCTTGAACAAATACCCCTTTGTCAGCCTTTTGTGCTATCAATTTGGTAGCAAAAACGTCCAACAATAGAAATATTAGCAAGGTTGCAATAAACCCATAAATCACTAAGGCCGTTGGCAAACCTTGGGTAAAATCAGTAGTCGATAACTTTGTAAATAATAAGCACGGCAAGGTAACCTTAAACACCAATGCAGAGCCCATATTAGCAAAATCATCATTCAACCAACCAATTCGTTTAAACAAAAATCCAAGACCAATAATGAAGAATATAGGAGTGGTAATTTGTAATGCAAAATTTAAATCTGAGAGCAAATTAGCTCCTTAAGTTGATCCTATAAACAAACGTTTTTGGATAATTAACGACTCTGTGCTTGTATATTACTCAACACGAGATTGAATAACTCGCCCTTGTGTATTGATATCGATAATACATTGATAGAAACCAAAGTTGAGTTTGCTGTCCATTACGATCAACCTACCTGTCCCTGTTTCCTTAACGCTAAATTGTGAAAAATGCAGCGTATTGAGTTGTTTTAGCACACTTGATTGAGTGACACCCTGACTAAAATTGCCACATAGAAATACCACCTCTTTGCGTGCTTCATTCCAGAAAAAGGCAAAAACAACAACACAAATGAGTAGCAATATTGAAAGAGAAATTTTCCATATAACGACAGAACTAACCGATTTAGCAGAAATAGTGAATACTCCTTATCAGTTATGTAACATTCACCCTAATATCCCCTAACCTCTCAAGTAACCCCAAAACGACCCGCAGTAACGAATAGCAATTAGTGATACAAAGGGTTATTAGTTGCTAGAGATTAAAGGTGAGAATCTGAGTTTAACTCATTGAAACTAGGCTCAGTTTACGGTTAAGACGAGATAACTGCAATATATCAAATTAGCATTTTTCGCGTGTTCTTAGGTGTAATGCTTTTTTATTCGCTATTTAATTACGCCCACAAAAAAATCCGATAATAGTCTTTGTAAAACATGGCATGCTTAAAAATAGCTTCCATCTAACACAATTACTATTGTCGGATTCAAAGGTTGTGAACACGTTGGACAAGTTCACAACCCAAAATTTTACTTTGATAGCGAATTGCCTGCTCCGTAGAGTTGCAATTATATTAGGCTATCTTACTTTGCTAACTTAAGAAAGTAATCAAAGATTTCTGGTACGTTACCGCTACCCATGCCTTCATCGAAAGCAGCTTGAAGGTTATGAGAAGTTCCTTCCGCTATTTCAGCACGAGTACCAAGGTCTTCAACCATTTTAAGGAAGTAACCCAAGTCTTTATTTGCATTGGCAATAGAAAAGCCTAAATCACTTACACCATCAACTGCATAGTTTTTACAAAATTGCATGAAAGGTGAATTCGAAGGTCCTGTAGACATAATGTCGAACAACTGTTGGCGGTCAACACCTGCACGGTCAGCCACAGCGAATGCTTGTGACATAGTACATACAGTAGTCATACCCATAAAGTTATTAATTAATTTAGTAGTATGGCCGGCACCTAGTGCGCCAAGGTAAAAGATATTTTCGCCTTGCTGATCCAATACTGGCTTAACTTTATCGAAAGTCGCTTTATCTCCAGAAGCCATAATATTAAGAAGACCGTCTTTAGCGTGAGCTGGAGTACGACCTAATGGTGCATCGATCATGCCCGCGCCTTTCTTAGCAAGGTCAGCACCAATCTTACGAGTTGATGCTGGAATCGATGTTCCAAAATCAATTAATACAGCGCCTTCTTTGATACCTGCAAGGATACCTTCATCGCCGTAAACAACTTTTTCAACAATTTCAGAGGTAGTTAAAGCAAGCATAATGATATCACTAGCTGCAGCTAGTTCTGCTGCAGACGATGCGGCTTTACCACCACGAGCAACAACTGCATCAACAGCATCTTTGTTCAAATCCATTACGATTGGCTCGTAGCCTTTGTTCTGCAAATTTTCTACCATATTGCCGCCCATCAGACCGAGGCCGATGAAACCGATTACTGGTTTTGTCATTTCTAACTCCTGGAGTTTTGATATGTAAAGTTGAGTATAAAGAATATACACCTGTTAAATGTTAAGCAATTGACGAACGGCTCACAAAATTGCCATTCTTTAATGACGTAATCGGTTATTAAAAATGGATCTAATCATATAGATAGCTGTAAATCTAACAGTTACGAAACGCTAAATTCGTAAAATCTAGGTTAGCCTGCTGCAGCAATATCTCGACTAATGAAAGTCAATTTTGATAGTCCGACGTCAACACCAATCAGCAAAGTTAAAAAATAACAAATGCAATGTCATTACCAAATTATCATACCATTGTAGGTTAACTAAAACCATATGTCATTACCAAAGTAAAAATAATGCTAACCAATTGGTAATAATAATCACTTGTTAACAGAGTTTTAAATTTTCTAATATAAATATAGGTTAATTTGAAACGGCAAGACCTACTTTTTATTAAACTACATACAATCGATTAAGCCCTGAATAATAACCTTTACCATTAAGTTGAAGTCTTAATGAAATCTTAAACTACATAAGCCCCGAGCTCCCCCTTCCCATTGCACATTACAATGCTAAGGCTTTCTGGAAGGCTGCTATAAAAGCGGAGTAATCTTCATAATGTGGCATATGGCCAAGCCCCTCTAATTCAAACAAAACCGAATCTTTAATCAACTTGTGGGCATTTTTTCCTAAAGCTGCATAGTCACCTAAGGTTCGAGTGACTCCGGGTTTTAACCATCCTCTTCCAGGACCGGTTTTATCCCGGGTTCCAATAATTAAAATGGTTTTATTGTCTATTTGTGGAAACTTAGCGACAATATTTTCAGAAAAGATTGGACCGTAAGTCAGGGCATTGTTCCAGGCAACACTCGCCCAGTCATCTCCAGCTAACATGCCTTTTAAAGGAAGCAGTAATTTTTCATATTGCTGTGACCATTTACCATCGTAATAATTGTTTTTTTGATAACGTATGGCACCAGCCAAGGTGGATTTAAGCTGTGTTTCGTAGAAAAAATTAGTATCTTTAAATTCAACATATTCGCTGTAGTTTTCTAGTCCTATTGGATTTACCAAAATGAGTTTATCCACTGAATCACTATAATTGGTAACAAACGTCACCGCCAACATGCCTCCCATTGAGTGACCCACAACATCAAATTTATCAATTGTTAAATGATCCATTAGTTTCTTGGTGTTTAAGGCTAATTGAGCAAAACTAAATTGATAGGCATCAGGTTTAGATGATTTACCAAACCCAATCTGATCTGGAATGATCACTCTGTAGTTTTGTTTTACAAGATCCTTCGCCACTCTTTCCCAATAATAACCCGCAAAATTTTTGCCGTGTAACAGTACGATTGTCTTGTCTGCTGATTTTTTACCTACATCCATATAGCGCATTTTCAAAGGTTGATTTTGCGAGTTCAATTCAAAGGTATTCACTGCAAATGGATATTCAAACCCATCTAGCTCTTTATTATATTTAATTTCACCATCAGCACCTTCGGCAATATCGGCGTAGCTAGGCAAACTTAATACTAGACAAGTAACGAATATTATTTTCCAAAAGTTCTCTTTCATTTAATGTGTATCCTATTTGCTATCATTTGAGGGGGTTTTCCATTAAAAAATCGCAGGAGAAAACGGTTTTATTAATCTTTAATAACCAAATTTATGTATCAAACTTATCGGACTGTCGTAGTCTAAAGACTAATTGCGTGCTTGAGTGAAAACCGATATTTTGTTTGTTAAAGGAAATAAAATCTAAAACTTTCACATCACGCACGCAAAAATAATAAAAACGAGGCAAAAATACATGAAGTTTAAAGGAACTATTCTCTATGTAGAGAACAACGATGATACCCGTGCGCAATATGCAGTCTTTCTGCGTGAAATATTTACAACAGTCATTGAGGCTACGAATGGTCGACAAGCCTTATCTAAATTTCATACCCACAGACCTAATATAATCTTAACAGAAATTCAAATGCCTCAAATGAACGGGCCTGAGCTCATTCAAGAAGTCCGTATTACGGATAAAAAGATACCGATTATCGTTTTTAGTGCTCATATTGAAGAAGATTTTATTTTAGACGTGCTGAAAGATCAAATTAATGGTTTTATAAGTAAACCCACTGATAACAAAAAATTAAAGCACATTATCGATCAGGTTTTATCCGCAGCCAAACAACAAGAATCAATTGGAAAAGCAAAAATATTAGGCGACAAATTAAGCTTGTCTAACGACAATGAAGAGGAAATTAGTCATACCACTGATGGACTCATGGTAGTTGGCATAGGATCAAGTGCAGGTGGATTAGAAGCACTAACAACACTAATTAAAGGGCTTCCAAATAACAATAATACCGCATATATCATTGCCCAACACCTAAGTCCTAAACACAATACAATGCTTGTAGAGTTACTTTCTAGAGAAAGTAACCTAATGATTAAAGAAGCTAAACATAACGAAGTACTTGAAAGTGATACGCTGTACATAACGCCACCGAGTAAAAACGTAGAGATAAATAATGACAACCAGATTATTTTATCTGCACCAGAGAAACATTCCTTTCTCCCCAAGCCTTCGGTCAATCAACTCTTTATTTCAATCGCAAAATACAAAAAAGAAAAATCAGTCGGTATCATTTTATCGGGAACAGGATCCGATGGTTGTCAAGGTATGCGAGCCATTAATGCCGAGGGAGGCATTACTATTGTGCAAGAACCGAGTACGGCTAAATATGATGGTATGCCCATGGCTTCGATTAACGGTTCAGTGGTAGATATCTTAATCGAAGCAGAGAAAATTGGTGAAGAGTTGGTAGCACTAGCTAATTTCCCTAGAAATAAAGTATTAAAAAAGCATCAAATCACACCTGCCAATGATCATCACACGATCATATTTGGTTTGCTTCACAAATATAAAAAAGTGGATTTCTCAGTATATAAAAAAGCCACGATTAGTCGGCGTATTGAACGTCGAATGGTTGCCTTAAAAGTTACCACCCTGAGTGAGTATGTCAGCCTGCTTCAAAAAGATGAGCACGAAGTTGAATTACTCTACAAAGACATTTTGATTGGCGTCACAAGCTTTTTCCGTGACCGCGATGCCTACGATTCCCTTGAAACTCTTCTAGATAAGTATCTCGATGAGATCCCCGATGAAAAAGAGCTTAGAATATGGATGCCAGGCTCTTCTACAGGCGAAGAGGCTTATTCAGTCGCGATAATTTTGAACGAGTTATTAAACGACCGTCAACATCAACTGGACATAAAAATCTTTGCCACAGACATTGACGAAGATGCCTTGAAAATTGCTCGTCAAGGTATTTATAGCCAAGCTTCAATGACAGAGGTTTCAGATTCTCACGTTAAAGATTACTTCAGTATCACTAACAATGAATTCGAAGTGAAGAAAAGTTTAAGACAGAACATTGTTTTCTCTTACCATAACTTACTTTCTGACCCACCATTTAAAGATTTAGATCTGATTGTTTGCCGAAATCTTCTGATTTATTTTAATCTTGATGCACAGAAATGGATAATGCCTGCATTCCATTATGCCCTCAAACCAAACGCCTTACTGTTTCTAGGAAAATCAGAAAATGCGACTTACTTTGAGCATTTGTTTGCGCCTGTTGATAAATCTAACAAAATATTTAAAACCGTTGTTAACAGTAAGAAAAATCTTCAATCAATCACTGTAAGTCCGCCAAAATTTGTTAAGTATCAACATCAGGAACAGTCTAAAGTCCCCGCTGACACCCCCATTCAAGAGACGATTATCACAGAAGCAGCAAAGTTATTAATGCCGAATGTCATCGTTACTAACGAGCAACTGAATGTATTTTATAAAAAAGGGAACCTCGATTTTGTTGAGGTACCAGAGGGGTATGTCTCTTTTGATATATATAAAATTATCGACTCACGCCTTGCCATTGATTTACGTAAATTAGTAAGTGATGCGAAAAGAAACTCAGCAATGAATTCCAGCGGTTATATACCATTGCCTCTGAAAAATGGTAAAGCGCGACTTATTAAAATTTACATTGTGCCGGTAATGAATGGCCGTAACCAAATGTATATTTTTTATTTTCAAAGCATTTCAGAAGCTGACTTACCTTCTATTACTAGCAATGTTAACGATGCTGATATCTCTTCCTCGCAAGAGTTAGAATTTGAATTACAACGCATTAAAGAGCATATGCAAACCCTTGTTGAGGAACTTGAAACATCGAATGAAGAGTTACAATCAACAAACGAAGAGTTACAAAGTTCAAATGAAGAGTTGCAAGCAACGAATGAGGAAATGGAAACCAGTAATGAAGAACTTCAATCTACCAATGAAGAGCTTCAAACTGCTTATGCTGAACTTAAGGAAATGTTCAATGAAAATACAGCAATTAAAGAAAAGTTGGTTTCCCTTAACCGACGTTATGAATCAGTTTTAGAAAACATTCATGACGGCGTTATCATAACAAATATGCAAGGCATGATTTTAAAAACGAACCGTGCTATGCAAAAATTTACAGGTTTGAGTAGAGAGCAACTTTTAGCTAAATATACCCCATTAACGACAGCGGAACCTTTTTATATAGGCAAAAAGAACTAATTGAGAAAGGCACATTTGGGCCTTATATTATTGAACTAAACTCAAGCAGAAATGGAAACACAATACTCGAGATTGAAGATTATCTCAGTCAGGATGATTTAGGTAATACTCAAATCTGGTCTTTCGCATCTGATATTTCAAAAGAAAAGAACGCCCTTGCAGAGCTGTCTTTAAGCCAACAAAAATACAAGGCAACTTTTGATAATGCCAATTTGGTATAAGTCATGTTGCTTTGGATGGTTCATGGGTCACATGTAACAAAGCCTTGTCTAGTATGCTGGGTTACACGAACGAAGAGTTGCTAAAACTGACCTTTCAAGAGATCACCTTTAAAGATGATCTCAAAGAAGATTTAGATTTCATGCAACAACTCTTAAACGGTGAACGGAATTCCTACAAATTAGAAAAGCGTTATCACAAGAAAAATGGTGAAATATTCTGGGCTAATCTTTCAGTTGCCAACGTGAGAGATAAAAATGTTCCTCTATACTTTATCTCAGTCGTAGAAGATATAAATGAAAGAAAACAAGCAAACTTAGAGAATATTCAAGCGAAAATGGTATTTAACTCTACCCAAGAAAGTATTGTCATCACCGACGATGAAACACGAGTTATCAATGTAAACCCTGCTTTTGAAAATCTTACCGGATATTCCTTAGATGAGATTAAAGGTCAAAAAATTAGTATTTTGAAATCCGATAAGCATAGTTCTGAATTTTTTAGCGAAATGGAACGTTCATACAAACAAAGTGGTTTTTGGTCAGGGGAAGTAATCAACACATCGAAAAGTGGTGAATTATTTCCTGTTTTCTTAAATATCAGTGCCGTAAAAAACGAACACGGTCAAACTATTCAGTATGTTGGGGTGATAACCGATATTTCCTTGATTAAACAATCACAGAATAAAATACAGTATATGGCCAATCACGACGCCCTTACCGGCCTACCTAATCGCACGTTGTTAGCAGACCGGTTAGAGCACGCTTTAGAAGAATCGCGTCGTAATAAAAAACAATTGGCAATTCTATTTGTCGATCTAGATCGGTTTAAAATTGTGAATGATGGTTTAGGACACGATGTCGGCGATGCGGTGTTAATTGAGGTTGCAAAAAGGTTTACCGATATTTTACGTTCCGGCGATACCGTTGCGCGCGTGGGCGGGGATGAGTTTATTATAATTGTGCAGGACCTAGACACCGCCTTAAACGTCTCTAAAATCGCCACCAGTTTAATTCAATCAGTCAAAGAAGAAATCAGTGTCAATGAGCATAAAATTAATATTGGTGCCAGTATTGGGATCAGTATCTATCCAAATGACGGCCACTCTGCTGAGGAATTAGTTCGACAAGCAGACATTGCTATGTATGACGCTAAAGAGAACGGTAAAAACATGTATCGCTACATCTCTGAGGAGCTTTCTTCTTTTGCGTTTGAAAAAGCCTCAATGGAGAGTTTGATTCGAGAGGGACTAAATAAAGATGAGTTCGAGGTATTTTACCAACCTATTATTGATATAAAAACGAGAAAAGTTTCTCACCTTGAAGCGCTAATTAGATGGAATCATCCTCGCCTTGGTTTGGTCATGCCAAATAAATTTATTCCTTTAGCGGAAGAATCTGACCTCATTACAGAAATTACTAAGTATGTCATTTTCAAAGTTATGAAAACCATTAGTGACTTGAACCGTGATACTAACCAACAGTACAAGATAGCCATTAACTTCTCACTGAAAGATTTAGAGAGTGATGCATTGTTCTATACGTTTAAAAAGTACTTACAGCAATTTAAAATTAATGGCAATTTGATCTCATTGGAAATTACCGAACGAAAAGTTATTTTGTCCAATGAAAAAAATCATAAACACCTAGAACGTTATAAAAAGCTCGATGTATTTTTTTCCATGGATGATTTTGGTACAGGGTACTCAAACTTAGGTTATCTCATAAATAAACCATTTGACATGCTCAAGATTGATCGTTCGTTTGTCTCTCAAATTGGTAAGATTAGAAAGTCGGAAGAGGTGGTCAAGGCCACTATTTCCATAGCCAAAGCCTTGGGCCTAAAAACGATTGCTGAGGGAGTGGAAACAAAAGAACAATTTGATTTTATTTCACAATATGATTGTGACTTTGTTCAAGGCTTTTTATTTCAAGCGCCTGAACCTATTCATAAATTAATTAGCTATCTCAAAGAAGACAATAAAAAAGATATGAAGGGCTAACCCAACATGCAGTATTCAAATTCATTTCTCCACTAAATAATTTTTTTTGGGGGGAAGTGGATTTGCTTTATTTTTGCTTTGTAAAAAGCGAAATAGTCATCAGTTCCGAACATATTCCCCCCTCCACATAAAAGGGAAGATGGTAACCCTGCACCTCACGAAAATCTGACAATCTGCCTCCAAAGGGTTGTATCTGATACTTTTTATTGTCATTTGCATTACTCCAGCGCAAAAAAGATACCTCAACAAGTTGACCATAAGCATCAACCTTGATCTTAACACTTTGGGAAAGGTAGCCGTGGCAAACTGTCACTTGCGCAGAGTTTGCATCAATGGCTTCCCATGAAACGCCCGGCCCCGGCAATACTGCAGCAGGAGTCCAAAACACAGATTCGGCAATATAACGACCATAGGCAGATAACCGATGATCGAAATTGTCATTTATCCGTGCCACAGGGAGCAGTCCAAAAATTCTAAAGCGTGTCCACTTCCCTGAATCAGAACCAGATATAGGTACGATCCCCCCTAGCTTCATTTTCCACACAAAACCATAAGGTGATGCAAGGATTTGATGGGCGTGCATAGTTTGATAATTTGGCTGTTGTTTGTTACCTAAACTAAACTGCCCGCTTATGTCAATTTCAGCCACAGAAAGTAATTCGGTACCGGTGGATATAGCGTAGTTGAAAAATCGCCGCGCCGGCTCAGGCAGCTCAGCTACCATTTTAGGATCATAGGCATGAGGGCGCTCTGCTTGTAGAGATTTTAGCCTAGTCCACTGTGTACGTTCTGCTTGCCAATCATAGAGTCGAATGGCTAACAGCGTGACGAGTAAAACCGCGGATAGCCCACTAAATATGGATATTATGTCCATGTTGAAAGCACATTCCAGTTCGTTCCCACCTTAATGTATATGAAATTCACTTTTTTAAACCGTTACCATTAATAAGATCGATGCTTATTTATATCCTAGATGAGCGTTAAGTTCCCAATAACTGTCAGCGTGTAAACCTAATAACTGCCAGGTTCTTTAACGGAATCATGTTTTAAGCAATATTACCCAAACGCCGGATGATATTTAACACTGCCCTTTGGGATGTCAGTAGCAAAGGATAAAACCTGAAAATATTTCGCTGGGACTCCCTGCAAAACTAAATTGGGATGGGCAATAAAACCAAATCTCTGGTAAAAACGTGGCTCGCCTAGTAACACGCATCCATTGGCGCTTTTTTGCTTTAATTGTAACAAACCTTCCATTATAAGCTTTGAGCCAATACCCTGATTTTGCAAGGAAGGTAGAACACTTACCGGAGCTAAACCATACCAACCAGAAAACTGATCATTAATATGAATTTTTGAGAATGCGATATGCCCTGCTATTTCATTATCTTTAATGGCGACTAATGAAATTGACAGTGCAGCGTCTTTTCTCATGAACTCAACAATTTCTGCTTCCCGTTTATCACTCATGGGAAGGTTTTCAAACGCCAACGTTATCAATCTTGAAATTGCACTGATATCACGTTGATTTTCTCTACGTATTTCCAGCACCGCAGGTCTTCCATTTTAATAGTTTACACCGAACTACACTACCGTAAGACCAGGTGTAAGGCCTATGGTAGCGAAATACAACTTTAGATCACCAACACCACTGTATCAGAACATGCGATTCAGCCCATGTTACTAATTTCCGCTAAAGCGGTTTCTATTTCCTGTTCATTATTGAGTAAAGAAGGGGCAAATCGAGCATAAATTTTTCGGTAAGGCGTACTACTCATAATAATGCCTTTTTTGTGCATTCTATCCACAACGGTATCAGGCTCTATTCCGTGCACATCAAAACACACTAACCCTGATGAAAGTTCAGAACTTTCAGGTGTATATAAGGTAACGTGGGACATGTTTGCTAAGCCCCTTTTGGTTTGCTGATTTAGTTCATGGATGCGCTTTTGTACGTTTTCTTTGCCTAATTGAAGATGCAATTTAAAGGCTTCAGGTAAGGCCCAACGATGTTCAAATGAGTGAAAGCCTCCTGGTGACATGTGTTCTCCTATGGGCACCTTTTCTTGTTCCATCAACCCCATCCAAACTTCGTAGGAACCACTAAAACTAGGAATAACAACTTCGCTTTGTTCCCAGGCCTTATCGTTTCCCCAGACAACCCCAGTACCTCTAGGACCAAAAATCCATTTATGGGTGCCGGCAATAAAAAAGTCACAACCAAGTTCAGCAACATCTTGGTTTTCAATACCAAAGCCATGTACCCCGTCTACACAGAATAAGATTTGTTGAGCCGACTTACGTGTTTTATTAATACCTTCAATAGTGTCAGCCATGGCTCGTATTGGTAATTTCACTCCAGTAGAAGAATGTACCCATGTAGCTGCAAATACGCGGGTATTAGGGTTTATTCCGGCTTTTAGTCGTGCCAACACCTGCTCAACACTCACTTTTGCAGGATCGTCATAAAGGGCTATGCGCTGCACCTTTACTCCACTTCGTTTCGCCCGATAGGCCAATGACTTATCCGTAGAATAGTGATCGTGAACCGTTTGCAAAATTTCTTCACCAGCTTGTAATTTTAAGCCACTGTAAACCATTCCCAGTCCCATAGTTGTACTGTCGGTTAAGGCAATATTCTGTCCTTTACCCCCCATGTACTGAGCCGCACTGTTTGCGATTTCACTATCGATAGTTAAAAAGTTTTGGTGCCAGTAATCAGACGGATTTTCATCAAAAGCTCGCCGATGTTTTTCTATGGCGTCTGCGACCGGTTTTGGATGGGATGCCAATAGAAAGGTAGATAATTGTATATAGTCGCGGGTCAATGGGAACAAATTTCGAAGGGCTTTCCAATCTCCAGCTTTAACAGGAGAAATACCCTGTTCAGTATGTGAAGAATGGGCCAGTGCGGCACCAGGTGCCAACACACTCATTCCAACCCCTAAACCTAAACTATTCAAAAACTCCCGTCGTTTCATATCTATCTCCTGATACTCGAATAACACTATCGACCATGATTTTAGACAAACGAAAGCAACTAGTTAGCAACGCTGATAGGAAACTAATAACGTTAAAAAATCGTACATTGTGGGTAGCTATTATAGTCTAAATTTGAAAAAAGATGATGACGAGACTTGCTTTGCCTTACAGGTTTGCTGTTCGACACTTTTCTAGGCTTGAAATAAAATCCTTAGGTGAATCTAAACCTAAATAAATAGTTTTACCTGAACTAAGTTTGATCCCTACATTAGGAGCCCCCGCTAAATTATACCGTTTCACCAGATTCGACCTGCGTATCACCTCAGCATTTAGTTGGATATTCTCCATCTCAATAAAGGGAATGACTAATGGGTTACCTACCCCGTAGCGAATAATCAGACCCTTTGATGTAATGGAAATGGGTCGAATTGCCATTGCTCTATACTCTGCAATAAAAAAGACCAAGCCAATTAAAGTTAAACCGGATATGATATTGGCCGCAAAAGGCGACCATACAAAATGCAGTAACATATGCATAATGGGTAATTCAAATAGCATTATCAAAATAAAGCCTAATTGATTGCTTTGCGTACCGTCTTTCATATGGTAGCTAAAATGATGCTCCCCCATAAAGTTTTGACGTTTAATTTGTTTTGAAAATAGTGCGTATGTCCACACTCGAGCTTCGAAGGAAAGTATCAAACTCACAGTCCCCTTCCCCAAAATCCTTTCAATGGGTTGAGATATTGCCATGTCGGGATCGCTATCTTTGCTCAGCGCCCCTTTAATAGCAAAAATAACAGTACAAAGAGTAGAAATCTCTAGCAATATAAAAGCGGCAATTGCGAGGTATCGCAATGATTCAAGATAAGGCCAGACAACCTTTGCACTTTCTGGGATCACATAACTCCCTAGCAATACAATCAACCCCCCATAAACCACGGCTTTAAGGGTAGCTTGTTTTTTATCTTTAACACATAAAAAACATAAAATGGGTAATACAACTAAGCCATCAATGAGCAATAGCCATTCAGGTTTTTGCGTGCCATATTCGTTTAAGGCATTAGAAGTTTGATAGAAAAATCCCCAGAAAAAGCAGATAGCAGCAAAAAAGAAGATGGGTATATTTTTTTTAACGAAAACTGACACTATTTCTCCTGATTATTATCACCTTGCAAGAAAAGGTATTTAACTACTTTCCATCAACAGCATGAAAAAATCGCCACTAACCTCGACCTTCTTGTTAGATTTAACTGCGTTTTTATGCTTGCCCTAGAGACATTTTTTAATACTTATTTGCTTAGGGAAAATGTAACAGGTATTAAATATAAATTCACTTTGGCAGCCCTTCGTATTTTGGTAAATCATCCAATTCATTATCCCAAGGGGCTTTGCTCGCGCAAAAAATATGTGCATTGGGGAGCATCGAAATTTTGCTGTCGAGACAGCCCGCAGGAACGGCGAGCAAACCCGCGACTTGTGTGCTAGGCAACGCTGAACCACACACTTTACAAAAACATTTGTTATGAACCGTGTTTGCAAGCATAAATTCATTTACTGAATTAGCTCCAGAAAGCCAATTTAACTTAGCAGACTTAGAAAAAAGATTCGCACCATGGGCTGAGCCAGTGTCTTTCTGGCAATACTGACAGTGACACAGGTAAAAACTTTCGAATTCACCCTGCACTTCAAATTTTACGGTACCACACAAGCACGAACCAAAGTATTGAGTCATAAGTTCTCCCTTATCTCCTGAGCTTAAATGGTAACTTATCATTTATGAAAATGGTGGAAATAAAGGAGTTAAACATTTCCACGCTACCAATCTCAGCCACTTATTGTTTGGTTAAATCAGGTTGTTAGTATTAAATTTTAGTCGCAAAACTGCCTGCTTAGTAGGCTCAAGCCACTTCTCTTCTAAGTGCACAAAGCCATATTGCGAATAGAATTTTCGGCCAATTACGTTTTTTTTAAAGACCTCAATTTCCAGTTCATTATGCATCTCTTGGGCTTTATCCATCAACGCTTTTCCAATGCCTTTACCGTGAAAGGTTGGTTGAACAAATAGTGCATTAACCCAAAAAATGACGGCTTTATCAACGTCATTCGAGTAAACAAAAATGCCGTTACAAATCGTTGTTCCTTTATTGCCGGATCTGCAATAGCATCTGAATAAGCCTGATACATTACGATGGTTTCACAATCATAATTTACCCTTATTTGGTATCATTCTTTCATTTTTGATCTCAGTGGCAAGTCACAACGATAACCCCCTAGTTTTCGTCAAGATCTCAACTCCATCAACTAGCATAAGAAAATCACAGCGCTTATTCATGTCTATTGGTTGTTCAATTCTAATGGAGCAACTTTCTGAATACTTATCAAATTGATGTGCTTTGATATTAGACGACAGTATTTCTTGTTTCCCACAAAAGTCCCGTGCCTATGACAAATGCTAAGAAACACATAATCCATAAAATAACGGGGCCGGAAGCACCTTTGAATTCAAAATTAAAAAACTTAAAGGAAATAGAATCTCTTGAAAAGATATCCAAAACGACAATCACTGAAAATGACGAAATCGCGCAGATCGCCACACCAATAGTGCCTGCTGGCTGCTCTTTAATCATATTCAAAAACCAACTGTCGGGTATGATTTTTGGGAACAAAGCGCTTATTACTAAAAAACCAAAGAAAAACGTTGTCCAAATCGCGGTTCCTACCACCACACCCCAGGTTGCCCATTTTTTGAGAGCGCTTTTGTCTTGGTTATGATTGCTTTGAGGGGACAATTAACATACCTCCACAGTTGTATTAGTCTGATACCCTCTAACTAAACCAAAAACGTAGCTTAGGTTGAGTCATTACGCAGCAACAGACTAGACGAAGTGTAAGTATAGGATCCGTTTAAGCACTTTGTCAGTCTGCCCCGCCTAAGCTTTCAATATCGTGTTGAAGCCGCCGTAAATAAGGCGCTTGCCATCAAAGGGCATGGGGTTAATTTCAGGCGACATTCGCGGATCATCCATCACAGTTGCCCAGCCTTCGTCACGAATTTGTTTTGATGGCCACACCACCCAGGAAAATACGACAGTTTCATTTTGTTCGGCTTTTACCGCCAGAGGTAGAGACGTTAATTCACCATCTGGTACTTCGTTACCCCAGTTTTCAACGATCTCTAAGGCTCCACATTCCTTAAACACTTCTGCGGCTATTTTTGCATGTTCTAAATATTTATTTTTGTTTTCACTTGGTACTGCAGCAACAAAACAATCTACATAAGACATCACGTTTTCCTTCTTGTTGATTCAACTCACTAGAAAAATAACTCTATCCCTAACGGGCCCTAAAAAAGTCGAGTTTGACTACCTACCACTTGGTTTTGGTCGAAATTAGACCTGATTACAACTTTGCCTTTGAAACCGCTATTTTGCAAAATTTTTTACACCAAAAAATTCCCTACAATTCAGTAGTATTTGTTGTACTAACCCTGTTGTTAAATGTGAGTGACAGAGATTCCATAGAAGAAGAAGGGTTGAACAGATTGTTAACACCTCAAATAGCAATACGCACCAATAATGAGCAGCACAAACTGAGTGACCCAGCCCTTACTCCATTATAGTGCACGTTATTATAAAGTACCTAAAACCCCCCTTAAATTATTTTATTCATTCGGTTTTGCACTTCCCTCAAATTGGCATTAAAACTCAGTATTTACCTAGTAATTCTCTAATTTTATTTGCGAAATCCATGGATATATTCTTCACAGTGAGACAACTTTTATTAACTTTATAAATTTTGTCATTTAGGCACTGATGTTGCTGTAAAACGTGTTTGCTGTGTGTATTTGCATGTTTTTGGGGAGTTGCTGTGCATTTAAAAAGTAATTCAATGCAGTTGTCTGCTAAAGAGCATCGTTGGTTACCTTGGTTTGGTATCAATGGCAAGTTATCACTAGGTTGGTCATGTTTTGTCAATCGCTCTACCTACCCCGCCGTTGAACAGACCTTTGAAGGGATTGCTGCTACCCGCGTAAAGCTGCTGCAAAACTGGACGAATAATCAATGGCAACATTTGGCTTCTACCGCCAATATAATCAATATTGATGATCTAGCTGCATGTAAAATCAGACTCCAAGACGGTTTAAAAAGTGCGCAGGACTTTTCTGAACTATTTATTGTTGATACCCAAGGCAAAATTTTAACCTCTACCTATGAACAGCGGGTTAATCGCCGTCATGGTGAGCTAAAAGCAATTAAAAAAGCTATTCAAGGGCCGTTTTTACATGGCCCGTATATCGATCCTGATACTTTAAAAATTGGAAGCTCAAGCTCAAATTTCCACGATGAAGTAACCCTGATGTTTTATCAGCCCATTATCTATAAAGATACAATCATTGCCCTTTTGTGCGGACGGGTGCCAAATGATGTATTGGGCGATTTGATACAACGCGAGGCTGGCCATGTTTATCGTGAATCTGGAGACAACTATTTATTTATGGTGGAATCTAGATTTAACCCTGACATAAAACCAGGTATCGCATTATCACGATCACGTTTCGAAGACAGTACTTTTAGCCATGGTGAAAACCTAAAAGCAGGGGTTCATACCGACTTTGGTGTGGTTAAGGTTGCGAAGCACACTGAGTTGGAAGTGCGGTTTACCGATCCGGCAACAGGCGAATTGCATCCGGGGGTGCGTGAAACCATTAAAAATGGCCAAAATTTATTTGTTACCTACCCTGCTTATTCAGATTACCGGCATATCCCAGTCATTGGTAAAGGCGTTACCTTTAACCTACATGGTTCGTTAGATACATGGGGCATGATGTGTGAAGGCGACCTAGAAGAAGTTTACCGACGTCGGTCTATTAGTTTCTCATTACTGAAAACCTACTTCGCATTGACCGCATCAGTGGTTGGTTTGAATATTGGTTTGCACCAATACACCGACTTGTCGTCGATGACCAGTAGTTTGATCACCGGCGCTGGCGTGTTACTCAGCGGTGGTTTATTTGCCATGTTTTCCACCAATAAACTATCAAACCGCTTGAACGAAATGACGTCGGTGATCCGCACCATAGCTGAAGGAGAAGGTAACTTAACCCAGAGGCTGGATCAAGCCGGAATTAAGCAGGATGAAACAGGTGATATGAGCCGTTGGATCAACAGCTTTATCGATAATTTAGACTCCGTCGTAGGACAAGTGATCCATGCTTCACACGATGTTCGCAAAACCAATGATGATATGCTGGATAAGAATGCAGAAGCGTATTCCAGCTCAAACCAAGTGCACGACTCTATGTTACGCATGCAAGAATTAATTGAGACACAGCGCGACGTTATTTTGCAAGCCTCCCATACCGCACAAGATATGAAACAATCTATGGCAAGCGTAGTTGAAAAAGCCAAGTCTGACTACGAAACGCCAGAGCCGGTACACAAGCGATACGCGATATCGTTGAGAACACAGCTGCCAGTGTGCAATCTATTGACTCGCGGATGGGGGAAATTGGTAACATTATTGAGGTGATCACCGATATCACCAATCAAACCAATTTACTTGCCTTAAACGCGGCCATTGAAGCCGCTCGAGCTGGTGACCATGGCCGAGGATTTTCCGTGGTAGCCGATGAAGTGCGCGGCTTAGCGGGAAGAACAGCTGAAGCAGCTAAAGATATTCAATCTATGATCCAAGGCTTGCAACAAGAAACTTTGCATGCCGTTAACTTTATGGAATCCGGGGTTAAAAATGTGGACCAAAGTTTAAAATTAACAGAAGCGGCTTCAGGCGAAAATATTGAGTTACATGCCATTGTAGAAAAAATGTTTGAGACCATTGGTGTAATAGAGCAAAACAGTGCACGAAACGGTGAAACTGCGCAACAAGTCACAGAAGTGACAGAAGCCATGGCGACCTCTATTCAACAATTGAGCATGAGTTCAGAACAGGTGAATACCACCGCTAGCCGCCTACAGCAATTAATGGGAACCTTCCAAGTGAGTGCTCATTGATCTATCTCCCCCTAAAGTTGACAACTGACACGCCATACAAAACTTAGACAATTGGTTATTTAATCAAATTGATCTAGTTAAAAATTCAGCGCTCACAGAGCGGAGAAAATAACATTAATTCTTCATATACTTGCTCATTAGCCTTTTGCAGTTATAGTTTTTAAGGAAGCATTACCCCTCACAAGCGGTAATTAACAATGAGGGCTGACAGTGCGAAAACTGGCAGACCTCTTCAAATAACCCCAATTCTGTAAATGGAGTTGCCCCCCATGAACATACAACGCCATCTTTTGCTTGGTTTTTCCATATTAGTATTGCTTCTGAGCGCCTGCGTCCAAAAGCAAGAAAGCCCGATACCAGCCGCCGCCAAAGTGAAAATCACAGACTCAGACAAGCAGCAAGCCACTAAAGCTTTACGTACTCTGGCCGACGACGTCTGGGCCGATTACCTAGCACAAGATACTTACTACCGGTTACAGGAAGGGTTGCCAATAGAGCGGTTCGAGGATCTGACCTTACAGGAATAGCACAAGAAATTACAACAGACTCAAACATACCGTGCGCGATTGGGAGCCATCAACAG
Organism: Aliiglaciecola aliphaticivorans; assembly: GCF_054782055.1. Classification (NCBI taxonomy): domain Bacteria; kingdom Pseudomonadati; phylum Pseudomonadota; class Gammaproteobacteria; order Alteromonadales; family Alteromonadaceae; genus Aliiglaciecola; species Aliiglaciecola aliphaticivorans. The sequence continues at coordinate 11,371 of NZ_BAAGTF010000012.1, read as the reverse complement.
CCAAGCCTAATCGGCGTACTTAAGTGAATTTTAACGCACTAAGGCGCTAGACTGAGTCGCGGCAAATCAGACAGAGGCGAAGGGTTCTGGAATAAAAGCCCTTACCCCTTGTTATGTCATTATTTCACCGCAATATGAACTTCAATTTCATTACCATTTGGGTAGAATTCGAAGTCCGTCGTGAATAACCTTTGATGCTCAGCATGTCCATTGGAAAAGTATTCCCAAACTTCTGTCCAAGCATCTATTGCGATTTGAGGCATTTCTCCTTTGTGACTAAACACCAAATATTTTGCTTTTGGAATAATGATTTGTTCAATGTCAGGGTTAGACGGAATTGACTGACCATCAAAACCAGCTAGGACAGTAAACATTCCGTTATGGTCTGACTCGTAGTTGTAATAAACCCCATATACTCGCTCGCCATTTTTATAATCAACAGGAATAGTTGCATCAAATGAACTCCATAAAGCGGGAATTTTCCCATTAGGGCTCATTTCAACTGCATTATTGGTTCTGGTAGAAATCCCATTAATCATTTTTTCTGAAGCAATCCTTAGTTCCATTAAAATCCTCTTTGAGTTATATAAAGTTTCAAATAAACAGCACAAACTTGCTGGCTAAACCTGGCGAAGAATAAACCTCAATCAACGAGTATACATCCGCGATATAGGTTTGTTATTGCCCTACTCCACTTCACCATCGTAGTCTTGCTGCCACACACTGTTGGCGTAAAAATACGGTAAAATTACTGCCTTAGACTAAACTAAGCTGCCAGAAAACTGCAAGTATTGTTCAAGGTTACGGTGAACTGAATTGATAGAAATGGTATAGCAGAAATGTCGCAAAAATCCATCTTAGCAGTAATCTGGAATGCCCATCCGCTACCCTTAACAACCAGCACAGACCCCAGGCAATACCGCGAGCAATGCTAAACCAGTCAGCAAGTTTAGGTCTGTTAGGTTGAAATACAATAAATAGAAACATAAAAGGGGTCAGTGTCAAATTCAGGAATTTACTCTGCCCCCTTTAAAACTTTAATAATTTTTACTTGGCTATCGCTGCCTTTGACAATTTACTTAATACGCCTGAGATTTTACTAATGACTTCATCACAGCCTTTTATTTTGTGGCGCTCCATCAAATAACTTGGGTTATTGTACGATAACCAAACTTTATTATTTGCGTCCTCACTCACCATTACCTTCAGAGGTAAATCAATAGCGACATCTTGCGCACAATGCATTAAGGGCGTTCCAACTTTAGGATTACCAAAAATGATAACTTCTGTTGGTCGTAATTCGAGATCCGCGCCGTTAGCATTTTTTTGATGGTCAACCCTTGCAAACAAGGTTAACCCTTTGCTTTTTGCTAAATTTTCAAAGCGGTCAGCCGTTTCTTTTACCGAGTAATGACTTTCATATTTAACTAAACCATCAGAAGCAGTTGCAAAAAATGATGCCGAAAATAGGATGATACTTAATGATATTAGTTTTTTCATTTCGATACCTCTACGAGTTAACTCATTCAATTACGTTTTAAGTCTATAAAGGCAACAATCTAACAGTTGTTGACCCACGAGCATAGACTGATGAGGAGATATACACTAAAACTGGGGAAGATCATTGTCTCGCATACTTGGTTTGTGACCTGTTACTTACGGGCTATTGTTTCTTTTTACCTAGATTATTGTTAAAGACAGGCAGACAAAACCTATAAACCTGTATTAAAAAACCCAAACGATGCAGATATAACAACATAGAGGCCACAAAAAACGATTATCGCCCAATTAAAATACATAATCGTCTGCCAGCCGATAGATTGAAATCTAAAATATTCTCTGTTCTTTTTTGTAAGCAATATTAAAGACGTTGGAATTACGGTAACAGCATAGATCATAAAAGCGAATACAGTTGTACCTACAACTCCCATAAAAGAAGCGGCACCTGAGTAAAGTGGCGTCTCTGGCGTTAAATCTTGTAAAAAGTATTCACCAGTAGCGATGACAACGACAGGAAATAAAAGTCCAAGAAACTGAAAGCACTTAACTAACATGCGAATCCCTCACTTTACCCTAACTGACTCAAATATACGGCGATAACGGCGAAGCCGCCGCATGTTCGTGTGCCAGTGACCCTAGGGAACGCATTTAACGCCTTATTATTCATCGGGTCACTTAAGACCACAAAACTTTTTAAACATTGCAACCGGAGTAATTTTGGGTTGAGTGCCCAAAAAGTCGATCCCAGTAAAAGCTTTGTCTTGTAGAGAACCTGATTGCGGCAAAACAACGGTGACTTTATCCCCGCTATTATCCGTGTAAATACTGGACCAATATTCGGCGTTTCTAGATATTGCCAGTTCACTATAGACACACATCAACCAACGGGATGCTTGAGCCGAGCGTTCTTGAAACTTAGGAATGTTTAAAATTGAAACGCCTTCTCTTTGTTCCACTTCCGTTACAACGTAGTCAAACGCGGTAATCCCCCTGTCCTTCGATGATACTGAAAAAACCTCTTTCGATATCGCAGTTGTTGCAGAGATTGAAAAGAATATAAGGGTGGTTAATAAAGTCTTATTCATTTAATAGTTCCTTCTAGATGTATAAAGCCCAGATTAAACTGCGTAAATTTGCTGACTATACTTGGTAATGAAAAAACCACCGACCAAACGTTGGTGCCAGCAACATAGGTTTGTTATTGCTCTACTCTAGTACTCTTCACTATCGTGGCTTTGCCGCCACAAGCAAATAACACCACAACATGGGTGAAATTATTACCCCAGACTAAACCAAACCGCCAGAAAACTGCAACTATTGATCAACATTAATGTGAACTGGTTTTAATAAAACTAGTTTGGGTGAACATAATTGCAAGTTGAATAAATCGCAGACAGAATGCGGATAAAAGCAGTAGTTTATTCGGAATAAACACCAGAAAACGCCACTTTTTCACTAAACAATCATCTGAAAGCCTTATCCGCTATAACGCTCTACATAGTTGCAAAAATACCTAAACTACAATACCGAGCGAAGCGCCGAAAGCCTGCGTATTTTGTCCCAGGTCCCAGCGAGTTTATGCCATTGTTAGGCACCTTTTTGCGCGACCACGTATAAATGTTTGTTAGGGAAGTCATCATTTTCCAGGTGTCGACATACGCAGTTGTGACGTTCCAACAACTTCAAAATTGCAGGTATGCCAAGCGCTGCATGATATAACTCTTGACCCATAAATGGATTGCTTCCATCCCCCTTCTCATCAACCGCACCACTGGTAAATATAATCACACCATTCACTTCCAGATTTTCAAGAAGCTTACTAATTACCTTTGTTTGGCTTTCTAACGGAACATGCCAGATACTATCCCACGCGGTTATGAATGCGTATTTATCACACGGATACCAGTTGCAAATATCTGCATGATGGAATTTTAGGTCGGGATGTCTTATTTTAGCAAGTCTTAGCATCTCGGCTGAAAGATCTAGCCCCTCAACATCATATCCATGCTTTAACAGTAAATCGATTATACGACCGCTACTACCACAGCCTATATCAATAGCCTTTCCCGCTTTTGGGGCAAAGTTAAGCGCTCTTTGGTGCTGAGAAATACCATTTTCTCTGTTAAAGCGATCGCTGTTCCAATGCTCTGCAATTTTGTCATAATTCGATGCTTGCTGTTTGGGATCCATAGTTAGTGCCTATTCATACTAATAACACCTTTAATAAACTGCTTGTCAGCGCTTTTGCACCAAATCCGTATGGTTTTAATTTTAAACCGCAACTAAGTCACCAAAGCTTTGTAAGGCTCTACATTTAAAACCGATTTACCCATAAAACATAAGCGTTTTGCAGGCTTTTTTTTCATTAAGTAAATAATTTTGAAATAAATAACAAATAAAGCCTATCTAGTAATCTTCTAAACACAATTGAATCGAGCTAAAAATGAATCTTAATACTTTAATCACCACATTTTTTATTGGAATCTTTGCAAGTATTGCATTTATTTTAATCCAACCTTTATTTGGGATGCTTACCTTAACGTCTAGACATGCAACTGCTTATATGGAAATAGGTAATTATAGTGCAATTATTGCGATGACTTTATCCTGGCTTGTACATATAGGTGTTTCAGTATTTTATACTTTTATTTCACTCTCAATTTACAATATCAATCATTCTATTTTGGTTAGTTTTTTACAAATAATCGTTTTAGGCTGGGTAACTACACTCATCGCAACGCCAGCAAATGAGTGGGTCGTAAAATTTATAACTACCGGTCAACTCACGACAATATCCTCTTTGTCTGATTTAAACACGCAGGTTGGTCCAAAACTGTGGTTACATATTTTATTTTTTGCATTAGTGATCGTAGGAATTTCGTTTACTAGGTTTATAAACGACCGCAATAATGAAAAGTAAAAACGCTATATGCTGGTTAAATCTGATGTCTCCCCCCAAGGAAGGGGCTAAAGTACAAAACGAAATGACGGGAGCCCTCGTGGTAGCGTTACAGCAAGCAACACGAGGCACGGGCGTCCGGCACCGACGTTAGGTACGGCTGCAATTTGTTATACTTTTTTGCCTGCATTGGGCTCGGCAATATTGTCAATATCGACAATATTCCACGGCATATTTTTCTGACGATAAATACGTTTCTTTAATTTTGGATAATCCCCCACATCATGATCAAGGCGCTGTCCAACTACAATGCACTTTAATACTGAATCACCGGTATTTCTGAGGGCATGAGCTTCTCCGCCAGCTCGATAACCTAAAAAATCTCCCGCTTTCACTGAATATATTTTCGATCCTACCTGAGCTTCGGCCGCACCTTCGAGGATATAGACGCACTCATCTTCATGATAGTGCTTATGGAACTCTGTCGATTCATGACCGGGCTGAATTTCAATGATATGAAAGCCAAATCCAGTTAAACCGGTGAGATCTCCAAGGGATTTATTAATCCGCTTCGCGTTTTCGTTCAGAAAATGAGTTTTAGATATACCTTCAAATTTCTCAATTTCTTCTTTGGTGATTAGGTATTTATCCATAAATCTCTCCAGAGGCATAACGCCGTAATGTAGGTATTTGGCGGTGTTAGCCTAGCGTAAAACACAACAAAATACCGAAAAGGCGATCCAGCCCGCGGGCAGATGAGGTTGGCACCCCCTGTTATATCTTCGACTTAAGCTCACTAATAGCCACCAGTATTTGAGCCTTGTTTTTGGCAGATTTGAGCCATTTAGGCAACCTACTCGCAAGGGATGAATTACTCCAACCCCACTCTTCATGCGGCTTGCGCTCTCTCAGAGTAGCTCCAACATATGATTCGAGAAATTCGAGGTGTTTAAGATTAAATGCCCAGAGAGAATGCCCTACGCATCCAGTTTGCAGCCAAAGCTCAAAACCAAAATAACCATCGGTTGGATTTTCGCTATGCCAGTAAAAAGAGCGTTGGTTTGTAGATTTCGAAACAGTGTAACCACAGGTAAAGCAGGCACACCTAACTTGGTCTTCTCCGTGCGGGACGACTGACGACTTACTTTTACACTTCGGACAAACAACAAGCACAGGATCATCTAACGAAGGCTTGCTAATCGTAAAGCGGTGCTCTCTATTTTCTTTAAACCGATTTTCGCTCATGACTGATAGGGATGACAAGCAATTAAGCAGCGCAGCCTGCTCTTGGCAGTGTTCCCTTGAATTGCTTTGTTAGATGCCCACTCTAAAGATGAGCAATACATTTAATTTCAATTTTGAGTTCAGGCTGAACAAGTGCCGCTACTTGCACAACTGTTTGACTAACTTCGGGCATACCGCCATATGCTGATTCCCTTTGTCCATAAACAGTTTCAACGTTTCCCATCAATTCATCCATATTAGTAACAAAGAAGGTTTCATCAACAATATTGCTCATATCCGCCCCAAACTGTGATAAAACATCCTTCATATTTGAATAAGCGATAGCTGTTTGTTCGGCAATGTCTAATGGAACAGAACCGTTACTATCTATCCCAACTTGTCCTGCCATATAAAGAATATTTCCAACTCTAGTACCTTGTGCAATAAAATCCTTGAACGGGCCACTTCGATAAGTTTTCTTTTCAATTGCCATTTTGAATTTTCCTCTTAGTTTATGGGCAGCTAACGCCCCGTATTTACTGCACAAACTTGTAGGCTAAACTTGTCGAAGAATAAGCCTCAGCCAGTGAGTTGGTGTCCGCAACATTTGTTTGTTAGTTTGTAATCCGCTCAATCCAATAATTAGGTTATTGATGATTACATGAAACAGCTATTATTTGAATAGTCTCAGGCCTAACTTGATAGACGATTGAATAAGGAAAACGATTGAGTAAGCACCGATGAGTAAATTTACTAAGTTTCTGCCACGCCTTAGGATTGATTTTGACGCGATGCAAGGTTGATTCAAACTACTCACTCACCTTTTCCCTAACCCCAGATAGATATCCTCGTAAAATTTAAAAGCATCGTCTAATTCAAGCTCTGCAATATCTAAGATCTCAGTCTTAATTTATATTTTTTCATGACCTCTGAAACTGGTTTTGAGAAAGCGTTCTTCTTCTCGTATGCCTGTACTCGGCGATCAGATTCTTCAGACCACATTGCATTTATTTCTTCATTAGGCGCATCCAAGCTCTCTAAAAGCCTTTCAACCAAAGCGACGCGCTCGTTAGTGGATAGCGCGAGTGCATCATCAAAGACATCTTTATCAATATAGGACATATTTATCTCCTATTTCTGTTAAGACAATAGCATTGAAAAAAGGAAATATGTACTCAGAAAACTAACAACGCCCGCCTAGCAGGCGAAAGAGGCTTGGCTAAAATTAGGAACGAAGTGACGCAAGCCAAGCTTTTTGTGCTCTTTGTTAAAGCGCATGTTATGTTCTGACTAACTTAAATTCAGCATTACCTTTTCTTAAAAAATATAAAGCCACACAAGTTGCTACAATTGCTATGACAGCTCCAAACTCATCCATATACCAAGCAGAGTTTGTGTTTGTTATTGTAATAGGTGTGAATAACTTTTGGATAAATATATTCGAACTAGCATGATAAATAACCGCAGGCCAAAGGCTATTAGTTTTGATACGAAAGTAAGCCATAATTACCCCTGTAGCCGTTATAAAAACTGAGAACACAAACAGCTGATAATATAATGGAGTTACGTCATTACCATATAACCCTAAAATAATTAGAGGCCAGTGAAATAATGCCCAAATAAACCCACTTACTACTCCAACACCAGTAAAAGACATCGTTTTAGCAAGTTCTGGCACCAGAAAGCCACGCCAACCAATCTCCTCACCTAAAATAGACGGTAATGAAACAATAAAACTAATAGTCGCGATCAATCCGCAATGAAAAAGAAATATAGCAAGATCATTCCAATGACCTAAGTTATAGCTTTCTTTTTGCTTGGACAGAAATTCAACATTATAAAATTCACCGAAGCCACACGCCCATATAATTAAATAGGAAATAAGCGCAATAATAAATGGCAAAAGATAGCTTGTACGTTGATGTTTCCACTCAACCCATTGCCAACCTAAGCTCGATAAATTTCGTTTTCTTAGAAGGCAAGTTACCAATGTAGCAGCGCCAACTGACAACATTAGTGGTGTCGCTTGACCCATTCGATAAATTAACCAAAACCCTAAAAGATAAAAAGCTACAACCAAAATCAAAAAAGTCGCTAGGGTTAAAATAGTGTCTTTGGAATTTTTCAATAGAACCTCTGACTGACTAAATGAAGAACATAACGCTCTGCTAACCAGAAAAACAGTCGCTGTTGATTAATGTGCGCCGTTTGCAGATTAAATGACAACACTGTTTTTTATCCTTTATTCACTACCCATGATCTGTTTATTTAGCTTTTCGAACTCTGACATTAGCTTGTCGCAAGCAAATTGCTCTGCCTGACAAAGCGCCGTCATATGGATATAGATTTTATTGTCTCTTTCTACCACCTTTCGTTTAACCGCTGTTGGATGAGCTGGGTGAATGTCTGGAGTAAACGACCATAAAACCATGCTAGTGTCTTGTGAGTCCTCAATGATTGTCCAGCCGCCTTGCACTGAGGTTTGGGTACCGTCTTTTTGCTTCAATTGCTCAATAGCAACTGCAACGGTGTCATAACCTATACCTTCAGCTTTTAAGGTTTGGCTCAGACAACACAAAGAAAGAGCGATTAAAAAGTACTTTGATTTCAAATTACATTCCTTGGTATATAGACACAATGACTCCCTTTGCTAACGCTAGCCTCCGCATTTTCGTGGATTAGTTAAAAAATCCACCGGAGCGCCGGCCGGAACCATAATTAGTTTATTCAATACTCAATCAATTTGGAGACTAACATGAACAAACATAGCATAATTTTTTTTAGGATTAGATACTCACAAAGAACTTCATGTAGTGGCTTATTATGAAGATCAGCGAGGCGAAAAAAGAAAAAAGGGGTCGGTATATATTAATCCCGTTAATCCGGAATTATGTACTCTGACCCCATAATTCTTCTGTGATTTGTTAGGCATCCCCTTCCCCAACCCTCTAGAACCGCAGACTAACTCTATGTTCGCCAGTTAGCCAGTTAGCCAGTTAGCCAGTTAGCCAGTATCTCATGGTAGCTCTCACCATATAAATGCAACCAATTGGTTGCATTTATGTGATCGCTGTGCTCTACTCGTCACACTGATTCAAAATCTTGCCGGTTGAGGTCATTATGCAAAACATCATACAACGCGAATTAACGATGAACGCTTCGATAGAACGCACCTATGAGGCAATAGCCAATCCAGAACATGTAACAAAGTGGTTTCCTGAAACACTTGAAGGTAGCTATAACACGGGGGAACAACCGATCTTTGGATTCGGTGATCATGGCAAGACTCAAATCTGCATCATTGCTGCACAACCTCATGATTATTTCGCATATCGTTGGGTGCCCGGTGCCAACAACTTTCTGGGAGATGTACTAACCGTTCCCAATACCTTGGTTGAGTTCCGAATCACCAAGCTGACAGATGCAACGTGCAAAGTGACCCTAACCGAATCTGGCTTTGCAGACCTCCCAACAGAACTGATGGAAGCCTCGTTTAAGCAGAACTCCGGTGGTTGGGATTTCATGCTTGGCCGATTAGAAAAGTACATTGAAGCTTCGTAAATGATTGAAGCAACGATTTACAAAGCGCTAGGCGACCCTATTCGACTGGAAATCGTGAAAAGACTTTCTGTCACATCAACCAGCACTGTTGGAGATATTTCAACGAATTTGGGGATAACGAGACAGGGGGCGAGAAAACAACTTCAGGTTCTGGTCAATGCGAATGTTGTGCATCTTGAGCAGTGTGGAAGGCAAACACAGGTATCGTTAAACACGAAAACCCTCCAAATCGCTCAGTCTTTTATTTCACAATTGGAACGCAAGTGGGATAACCGCCTTGAGGCATTGAAGAACTACGTAGAGGCTTCGGACTGATTTACTGTGGTCTCTAGGATGCCTGACGTCCGAATTTGCTACACAAACTGACAGGCTATAATGGCGAAGCCGCCTGCCTGTTTGTGTCCCAGCGAACCTGCGAGTGACTGCGGCAGATTGTTAGGCGGTATGCAGATCTATTGGCTGCACGTTATCTAAATTAATGCTCTGCTTTGCTTGCCAAAGTTCATACTTGTCTTGCATGCTAAGCCAACTTTCTGGGCTTCGCCCTAATACTGTTGATAGCTTCAGTACCATTTCTGGTGGTACTGCTTTTTTGTCCCGCTTTAATGACTTGTTTTATTTGCTAAATTCATACACTAAATTAAAATTTACTGAAATCTACATTTGGCAGACTTTCAAAACCAGGTTTAGCAAATAAATACCCTTGCATTAATTCAATGCTAAAATCTCGCAAGCAGGTGAATTCTTCTTTAGTCTCAATACCTTCCGCTAAAGGGGTAATTTTTAAGTCACGAAATATATTTAAACAGTTTTTTACTATTGATTGGCGAGCGTGATCTTTATCAATATTGCGAATGAGTCCCATATCAAGCTTTACTATATTAGTCTGAAAGTCAGCTAACAACCCTAAACCTGCGTAACCAGAACCAAAATCATCAATTGCAGTCTTAAAACCTAATTTAATATAATATTCAACTATGCTTTTAACGAAATGACTATCTTCAATTTTTTCAACTTCTGTAAACTCAAACATTATTTTCTCAGATGGAAAATTATACTTCTTGGCCGCATCTAAGGTCGTTCGAATACAACGCTCGGGTTTGTATATGGCATTTGGTAGAAAGTTAATACTAAGTATTGATTCAAGTTTTAATTCGGATGCAAGTGCTATCGCCTTAACTCGACATCGTTGATCAAACAAATAACGATTATCATCATTTACTTTAGATATTATTGAAAATGCGGATTCATTATTTAAACCTCGAACTAAGGCTTCATACCCATAAATTTGCTCAGTTTTGCAGTTGATAATTGGCTGAAAAGCCATTGTGAAGTCGAAGTTAAGGTTGCTTTTATCAGAACAATTATCACATGAAAATCTGTCATAAATTATAGGTTCTTCTTTCATTTTTATATCCTTAAAAAATGTATCGCTAAATTAAGCGCAAACATATCGCTTCAATCTATGGCAAAAAATAGTTGATTAAAATTAGCGATGCAGGAGTAAAACCAACTGTTTTTATGGTGCAGAATTGATTTGTTATGAGTACGGTAAACCAAAACTTATAAAATCTTTGTGATCTCTGGCTTTATAAACAAACCTAGGATGCTTCCGAAAAGATTTTTATACATATACTCTATTTCTTTTTTAGTAATACCTGAACCATAAATTAACATTTCAAGATTTTCGCCTGGTTCTTTAACTATAAAACCAGAAGGTAAAAAACCATTGTTTTCATAAAATTCTTTACGTTTAACTCTTTGTTGATAATTATTTGCTTGTTTATCTATGACCTCAATATTTAAAACTATCCTTTTATCTAAATGTTCATTTTTGAAGGATTCGAGTACTTGACTACCAAAGCCTTTTGAACGGCAAGATTCTAATATTGCAATTGATTGGATAAATACAATATCCTCATATTCCGTTATATAAATAAGACCAATCCACTTATCTTCAGCATACAAAGCACTAAAACCGACCTTACCATTTCTCAACGTATACTTAAGAAACCATTTAGGCACTTTCCTCGCTTCAGGGAATGCTTCTTTATAAAGGTCTATTGTGAGCGTCTAGCAAAGACCATCTCGTCAGTTCATATTTAGCACCGCACAATGTCGTTTTTGATGATCAGTCGGAGACATTATGCGCAGAGAGCGTCGAACGAAAGAACAATGGCAAGCGAT
>NZ_BAAGTF010000011.1:0-59409 GCF_054782055.1 Aliiglaciecola aliphaticivorans | reverse complement strand
CACCGCTGATCAGTTAGCATTAGTCTCGGCATGGTATTGAGTTGTTAGTTTATTTTTGGCGAAACAAATTATAACTCTTTACCATGCCGCTCAAAAACCAATCACGAAAGATCAACAGGCCCTAGTGACGCGATTAATTATTAATTTTTTAAGGCATTTCAATGTCGTTAAAATAACCCTCATAAGTCTTATTGTCTTTTCGATCTTAGTGGTTTTCTTTGCGTCTGTTAGCTTGCACAGTGCATGGCAACAGGTACAACAAAGTGATGAGGACCTGTATCTATTAAATATTTTGGATAAATTGGAAAAAGTTGCCCATCATCATGCAGTTGAGCGAGGGTTAACCGCCGGTTTTTTAGCGTCTGGCAGTGATACTCAATACGCGGCATTAAAACAGCAACGGTTGAAAGCTGACATAGCAGCAGATGATTTACGGAATACCCTAAATCAACAATGGCCAGAAAAACAACAACTCAATGCTGCTTTATTACTGTATACCAAGCATATTCAGCAACAGGCCACTATTCGCAAACAAGTGGATGCAGGTAGCGCGGCTAGAGCTTTTAGGCATTACAGCCTATTGAATCGATTTGCTTTGGACGCTGTGCAGAATCTTCGCGGCAAGATCAATAATCAAGATGTTTACCAAGGTGTGAGTGGAGCACTCTATTTGGCCTGGTTAAAAGAATACGCAGGGCAATCAAGAGGGAAAATAAACGGTGCTATCGCTAAAAAACAAGTTTCAAATTTAGCTAAATCTGAAATTGAAAGCTACGTCACCAATTTCCAAATCACCAGTCAATACTTACCGCTTTTTTTGTCGTTGCCATTACAACAACAAATAGACCGCATTTTTAGTTCACCTTCGTATCGAGAAATGTTGCAGATACAATCCGAAATTTTGCAGAGCAAAACGACTAATATTGAAACCGAATATACGTCTGAACAATGGTTTAAGCTGGCTACTCAACAAATTGTCGCCCTGAAAAAAGTCCTCGACCAGCAATGGATGTTGCAACACCAACTATCCCAAGATATGCGTTCTCAAGCTATGTTCTTGTTAGTCTTAGAATCGGTAATTTTAGCCATAGTCATGATTCTTTTGGCGATATTAAACATTTATTTAGTGAGGTCGATGCGCTTACGTTTAAAAAAATTAACCATTGATTTGCAGAAAATAGCCGATAACGGGGATTTGACCGTTGATATCAGACTGAAAGGAAAAGATGAGCTAGGGGCTATTTCAAACTCAATGCATGTTACTTTCGCAGCATTTCGAAATTTGATTATCAATTTAATATCCTCGATACAGTCAGGTCAAAAGTTAGGGGAAGAGTTAAACTCCGCCAGTAAATTAGTATTACGCAACGGTGAGCATAACCATTTACTGGCGAGTAATATTTCCACTTCTCTTGAAGAAATGTCTCAAACTAGCGAAGAGATTGCGAAATCTGCAACTATTACCCTTGAGGCCAGCGATGAGTTGCAGGAGAAAAATAGTCAAAATATAGAAGTGAATCTATCCAACAGTAATGCCCTAAAAACCATGTCGCAAAATATGTTGGCGGTTCGACAAAAAGCGAACAATATGGAACAGCAAGTTACTGCTATTAGTAGTATTCTGGAAACTATTAATTCCTTAGCAGATCAAACTAATCTTTTAGCCCTAAATGCTGCCATTGAAGCAGCCAGAGCCGGTGAGGCTGGGCGCGGTTTTGCCGTTGTTGCTGATGAAGTCAGAAAGCTGGCTAAAGGGAGTAAATCCAGTTCAGACTCTATTTCACAATTACTCAAAGATTTACAAGGCGCAAGTAATGATGTGGTCTTGTCCATTGAAGAAAATGTCTCAACTGCACAAGATTCGTTACAGCGAGCAGCCGATGTAGAAGTCTTATCTGCAGAACTAATCGAGCAAGTCAGTGAACTTGAACAGCTATCCATTACCGTTGCTACTGCTGCAGAAGAGCAAGCGGTTACCATCAAACAAATTGCCGAAGATACCACCGAAGTCCTTGATTCATCGAATGAAGGTTTGTCTATTGCGAAGGATTTAGAAAGCATATTTGGCCGCCTTTCGGCTAATGAAAAAGCCCAGCAGCAGATGATTGAAAGTTTCATTGTTGAGGGCGCTGAATCCAAAAATCCAACCTAAAATGCTTATTTTAGCCCTAGGCTGCACTTTGTAGATATATTTCGCTATCATATGCCAAAAAATAATAAGGACTTATAGCTAACGGAGTTGGTAACAAAGTCCGTAAAGACAGAGGAATAGTTTTGGTTCAAGGTCAAACAAGCAATCAGCCATCAAATGAACAGAATTCAGGATGGTTTTCGAGGTTTCTAGCAACCGTAGAATGGCTAGGTAATTTACTTCCACACCCCATTACCCTATTTGCCATATTAGCGCTTTTCATTGTGGTGCTAAGTGGCATTCTTGGTTATTTTGATGTTGCGGTATTAGACCCGCGTCCTTTAGGGGCTAAGGGCCGTGATCCCGATGGTTGGATTGAAGTGGTGTCGCTGCTCAATGCTGAGGGACTGCAACGGATTGTGACAGGGTTGGTAACTAACTTTACTGGATTTGCGCCTTTAGGGACGGTGTTAGTTGCGTTACTGGGGGTTTCCGTTGCGGAACATTCTGGTTTACTTTCAACCGCCATGCGAGCAATGGTGATGAATGCCTCTGAACGCATGGTTACTATAACTGTAGTTTTAGCGGGAATTTTATCCAATACTGCATCTGAGTTAGGTTATGTGGTGTTAATACCGCTAGCGGCGATGATTTTCCATTCCCTTGGGCGTCATCCTTTAGCTGGGTTAGCTGCGGCTTTTGCCGGGGTTTCTGGTGGTTATAGTGCGAATTTATTGTTAGGTACCGTTGACCCATTACTGTCAGGCATTACCGAGTCTGCCGCTCATATGATTGCGCCAGATTATATCGTTGGTCCAGAGGTGAACTGGTACTTTATGATTGTTAGCACCTTTGCCGTTGCCGCGATGGGGGCGTTTGTAACGGAAAAAATAGTAGAGCCAAGACTGGGTAAGTATGACCCTAGTGAAGCTTCGGTTGAATTAGAAAAGCAAGAGATGACTGCACCTAGCGCGCAAGAAAAGAAGGGGCTTAAAATGGCCGGCCTTTCCTTCGTGATTGTCTGTGCCCTGTTAGCCCTTACAGTTGTGCCGGAAAATGGCATTTTGCGCCATCCTGAAACGGGTTTGGTAGCGGGCTCGCCTTTCCTCAAAGGCATTGTTGCCTTCATTTTTATTACCTTTGCTGTACCTGGGTTTGTCTATGGCAAAATCGTAGGTACCATGAAAAATGATAAAGACATAATCAACGCCATGTCAAAAAGCATGGGGTCAATGGGCTTGTACATTACCTTAGTGTTTTTTGCCGCGCAGTTTGTAGCATTCTTTAAATGGACGAATTTGGGAACCGTGCTTGCGGTTAAAGGCGCTTCTTTACTCACAGCCCTTGGCCTAGATGGACCAGAAGTGTTTATTTTGTTCATCTTTATGTGTGGTTTAGTGAACCTTTCTTTAGGCAGTGCGTCTGCACAATGGGCGGTTACTGCGCCTATTTTCGTACCCATGCTCATGTTAATTGGTTATTCTCCTGAAGTGATCCAGGCTGCTTATCGAATTGGTGATTCAGTAACCAACGTTATTTCCCCAATGATGAGTTATTTTGGATTGATTTTAGCTATCGCAGCTCGTTATAAAAAGGATTTAGGTATGGGCACGTTAATCGCCACTATGTTACCTTATTCAATCACCTTTTTTGTCGGTTGGACGCTTCTGTTCTATATTTGGGTATTTTGGCTGGGAATGCCGGTAGGACCAAATGTAGAAACCCTATATAATGGAGGCTGATAACCGTTAACGGTTTGTATTGTTTAGCATTAAGTTCCACGCACTAATCCAATTAGGGGAATGGTGCGTAGAACTTATAAAATTGAGACCAAGTCATTAATGAAATTTTCAGGCAGCCCTAACTTCAAACATAAGCAAGCAGATAAAATTGGTGTATTGATTACCAATTTAGGTACCCCAGAAGCGCCAACCAAAAAGGCACTTAAAACCTATTTAAAACAATTCCTTTCAGACCCCCGTGTCGTTGAGATACCTAGATTGCTGTGGTGGATGATCCTGAACTTAGTGATCCTAAATATTCGTCCTAAACGTTCTGCAAAGGCCTATGCTAGTGTTTGGGAAGATGAAGGCTCGCCGTTAATGATCCATGCAAAAAACCAAGCTGCAGCTTTGAAGCAGAAAATGCAAGAAACCCATGGCGAGGAAGTGGTTGTAGACTTTGCCATGCGTTATGGCTCGCCTAGCATTTCTGGTACGGTAGAAAGCATGATGCAACAAGGCGTGCGCAAATTAGTTGTCTTGCCATTGTATCCTCAATACAGTGCGTCAACCACGGCCTCTACATTTGATGCGCTATCTGATGATTTTCAAAAGCGACGTTGGATACCCGATTTACGCTTCATATCACAATACTGCGATCACCCTGATTACATCCAAGCTGTAGCTAATAAAATCCGGCAACATTGGCAGCAACATGAACAAGCTGACAAACTGATTTTTTCTTTTCATGGTATTCCCGAGCGTTATTTAACTAACGGCGACCCGTATTTTTGTCAGTGCCACAAGACAGCCCGCTTAATCGCCGAAAACTTAGGCCTCCAACAAGATCAATTTCTAGTTTGTTTCCAATCCCGTTTTGGACGAGAAGAGTGGTTAAAACCTTATACCGATCACACTTTACAGGGGCTTCCCGCAACAGGTGTTGAGTCTGTGCAAATTGTCTGCCCAGGATTCTCCGTAGACTGCCTAGAAACAATAGAAGAAATAGGTATTGAGAATCGAGATTATTTTTTAGAAGCGGGCGGTAAGCGTTATGAATATATTCCAGCTCTCAACGATGATCCTGAGCATATTGAAATGATGGCATCAATTCTAACTGCCAATCTGCATGGCTGGACGTCAGCGTCAGACAATTCAGTTAGAGCAGAATTAGCGAAAGCGAAGGGCGCAACGTTATGAGTGATGAATCAACGGCTTCTATCGCCGCTCCCAAAGCCTTAGTGGTGGCCCAAAAACTGGGCAATATGTCTGATACTGCAGTCCGTATCCCCTTTACCAAAGTAAAGTTTGGCCTCGATTTTCTAATCGGTCTAATACCAGGTGTCGGTGATATGATTATGTTAATTGTAGGGGCGGTGATAATCATTATGGGTAAAACCATTGGCTTGCCAACCCCGTTAATTTTGAAAATGTTGAAAAATAGCCTGATCGATTTTGTATTAGGTTTAGTGCCTTTTGTCGGTGATATTGCAGATATATTTTATAAATCGAATCAAGCAAATGTTCGTATTATGGAGCGCTGGTGGCTAAGTCAAAATAAAGCAGCTATAGATGCGCATACTCAACAACAATTAGCGAATTGGCAGGAAACCAAAAATGAAGATATATGATACCCAAACAGCGCCCACGCCTCGAATAGTACGCATATTTCTAGCCGAAAAAGGCATAGAAATGGACTATGTACAAGTCGATTTACAAAAGGGCGAAAATATGACCCCAGAGATGCGGCAGAAAAACCCCATTGGAAAGGTGCCTGTTCTTGAATTAGATGACGGTACTTGTATTGGTGAATCTGTCGCTATTTGTCGTTACTTTGAAGCGTTGCAACCAGCGCCTGCATTGATGGGAACCACGCCACTTGAACAGGCTCAAATCGAAATGTGGCAGCGCCAAGTTGAGTTTGCCTTATTTATGCAAGTAGGGATGTGTTTTCAGCATTCCACCGGCTATTTTAAAGACCGTATGACTCCCGTACCTGAGTACGGTAAAGTTGCTGGGATATCTGCTAGTAAGTATTTAAATGTTCTTGAAAAGCGCCTGCAATCTAACGAGTTTATTGCCGGTGACAATTTCTCAATCGCAGACATTACCGCTATGTGTGCTATAGATTTTGCCCGAGTAGTACAAATAAAAGTTAACGATGAACAGGTTAATCTACAGCGCTGGTACAAGGCTGTGAGTGCTAGATCTAGTGCGAGTGCTTAATTAGCCTTCGCACCTATTGGTCTTAACGGGTTATTGCCGTTCAAGTTTAAGGGAGGGGTTAGTGGCTAATCTCTCCAGCGGCGTGTGATATCTTGATAGTCATCAATACGACGATCCCTAAAGTAGGGCCATATTCTTTTTATCTGTTCGGTTCTAGCTAAGTCTAATTCTACCATTAGGTTTTCTTGCTTATCGCTGCTCGCTTGGGCAAGGACTTCCCCCTGAGGGCCGGCAATAAAGCTTTGCCCCCAAAATTGGATGCCAGGATCGCCTGCCACAGGAGAGGCTTCAAACCCTGTACGATTGGCCACAATAACAGGTACTGAATTCGCCACAGCATGTGAGCGTTGAATGGTTTGCCAAGCGTTAAATTGGCGCTGCTTTTCTTCCGTTGTGTCTGTGTTATCCCAACCAATTGCCGTTGGGTAAAACAACATGTCAGCTCCTGCCATCGCCATTAATCGAGCTGCTTCTGGATACCATTGATCCCAGCAAACCAGAACGCCTAATCGACCAACACTAGTATCGATGGGTTCAAACCCTAAGTCCCCTGGGGTAAAGTAAAATTTTTCGTAAAATCCAGGATCGTCCGGTATATGCATTTTACGATACTTACCAACCATACCTGCTTGTCGGTCAAATACGACCGCCGTATTGTGGTATAACCCAGAGCCGCGCTTTTCAAATAATGAGGTGACTAACACTATGTTGTGTTTAGCCGCTAAATCGGCGAAATAATCTGTGGCAGGACCAGGAATTGTTTCGGCTAAATCAAAATAATCGGTGTTTTCTTCCTGGCAGAAATACAGGGTGCTATGGAGTTCTTGCAATAGCACTAATTCACAGCCATCGGCTGCAAGCTTGGCAACTTGCTTAGCGCTATTTTCCCAGTTTTCAGATTTATCATTGCTGCTAATGGCTTGTTGTACTAAGCCAACTTTCAATGTGTTTTTATTCATTTTACCCTTCACATCCATAAACAGTTAAGCCATTGCTAAGGTATTCGATAACCTCAGCTTTCAATGTTCCCACAGGAACCTGCATGCTAATACAGTGCACACTGCCAAATTGTTGTACTAAAGGCAAACTATCAATGGGCACGATTGTGTAATCTGGATATGCTCCAGCGATGATATTCAAGGCTAATTCATCTTCAGGTTGAGCATACACAGGGCACAATATCTGATGGTTTGAAATTAAGAAATTAGCGTAAGATGCAGGTAAACGCTCACCAACCTCATTCACTAAGTGTGGTAGCGGAAGTTCAAAAATATCATGATTAGGCAAGAGGGTTCTAAGCTCATCAACTAACGCAGCTAGCCCGCTGAAATGACTATCTTCAGGGCGATTAAAACAAGACTGAATGACCACCCCATGGTTGTCAGTGAACCTCACTATGGTATCAATATGCCCATCGGTATCGTCACCTTCTAGGTGACCATTTTGTAAAATACTGACGCGGGTTGCACCTAGATGTTCAGCAAATAGAGATTGATATGAAGCGCACGTCATCTGGCCATTGCGTTCAGGGTTTTGTAGACACATGGCGGTGGAAAGCAAGTGCCCATTTTGATCTATCTCCAGCGCGCCACCTTCAACGACTAAATCCACACTTTTAAGAGCGGCTTTACACAGGTTCGCTAACACTGTGGCATTCACTTTATTGTCTAACTGGGCGTCAAATTTATTTCCCCACCCATTGAATTTAAATTCAATAGGTTGCATGACATTTCCTTGTTTAAGCGTCAGAAAACAATAGTCTCTACACCAGGTATCGTTGTAGTTAGTCACTACAAACATCAATTTTTTGGACCCTTTCAGAAACAGTTTAGCCGCCTCAACCTCTTGCTCTTTGATCAACAATATCACCCCGGTATTGTTACGAGTGATGGCATCAATGAGTTGCTTGTAGGTTTGTCTGACTTCCTTTAACCATGGTTTCCAATCGGTTTTATCATCAGGCCAGGCTAAAATTACGGCTTCTTGTGCATACCATTCTGGTGGCAATGTTAATTCTGGTTTCATTAGACTATTTAGTTAAACAGATTCAGCGGCAATTATACCCTTCCCCCTAAGGTAGGGGTAGATTTTTATGTGTCGAAGAATATTCCCAAGGCTCACGTTTTTGATGATATGAGTCAATGGACTTTAGCAGTGGGCATGTTAACGTAAGAGGGTAATTATCAACTTTGGAGCATATTATGGCGCAATGGCATGATGGAAAAATTGTCAATCGAGTTGATTGGAATGATCATTTGTTTAGTCTGCAATTCGAATGTACTGCGTTTCCTAAATTCAAAGCCGGCCAATTTACAAAAGTCGGCCTTATCCAAGACGATAATAAGGTGTTATCCCGCCCTTATTCATTGGTGAACTCGCCAAATGCGGAATATTTAGAAATTATTGCTGTGCCAGTGGAAAATGGTAGTCTGTCTCCTAAGCTACACGAACTACAGATCGGCGACGAAGTGAAAATTATGTCACCGGCCACCGGTTTTTTAGTCTTAGAAGAAGTTCCACAAAGCGAAACCTTGTTTTTGATAGCCACGGGAACAGGAGTAGGGCCTTTTATTTCCATATTAGAAAGTGAAGAAGCTTGGAGCAAATACACAAATGTCGTGCTAGTTTACGGTGCAAGACAGAATAGTGATCTCGCCTATTCCGACAAAATTCAAACATGGTTAAGTGACAAGCCTGAGCAATTTCGATTTGTGCCTATTGTTAGCCGTGAATTTAACCCTAATGCATTGAAAGGGCGTATTCCTGAATTAATTGCATCCGGGGCAATCCAGCAAAAGTGCGGGATTGAGTTTGCGCCAACAACTTGTCAGGTTATGCTGTGTGGAAATCCAGAGATGATTAAAGATACGTTAGAGGTGCTTTCCACCTTTGGTCTGAAAAAACATCTGCGTCGTTCGCCTGGGCACATTAGTTTAGAACGGTATTGGTAAGTTGCCCGTATCGAATTAACGCGCAACAATAGAAATTCAAGGGTAAAGTAATGCATAGACAGCCAATCATTAAGGCTATTGGATTGGTCACAATGTTAGCTGGGTTAGGAGCCTGTCAAACATCTAATCCCAATACACCAGTTGTTTCGTCTCAACATGAAAGTCTATCTCAGGTGTCTTTGAATTGGCGCTCTAGCTTATTTAGACCCCGTGAAGTTGCCTCTGTAGATGATATTTTTCAATTGACTGTAAAGCAGCAAAATGATTTCAAAACTTACTATTTTGCTGAAAGAAACGCTCATATTGAAGGTCATGAACGTCTCTACAATTACTTAGAAATGATTCTATATGGTTTTGACTACAAAGGAGATACCTATAAAGCATCTGATGCCCTCTCTAAACACAGCGGTAATTGTCTGTCTTTGGCCATCGTGACTACGGCATTAGCAAATTTAGTGGATTTAGATGTCCGTTACCAGCGTGTAAATACCGCTCCTATTTATCAACGTTTCCATAACGTAATGACGTTATCCTCCCATGTTAGAAGTCATGTTTTTGCGCCGGAAACACCGCTAAAGAAAAATGAAATTGTCGTCGCTAGAAAAAAAATGATAATCGACTACTTTCCAGAAAAAGGTAACGTAAGAGGTGACTTCCTGAATAAGTCACAATTTTTATCAATGTATTATCAGAACTTAGCTGGCGATAGCTTAGTCGCAAAAGATTATGACCTTACCTATGCACTTCTAGCAAAAGCCATGGAAATAAGCAGTGAGGATCCAGAAACTTTAAATACGCTTGCGGTCCTATACAAAAAACTCGGTGATTTGGCCAAGGCCGAGCAAATTTATGATTACTCGTTAAATAACACCTCGGGCTCAGTCAATATTTTAAGTAATTACGCAATGCTCTTAACCGAGCAAAACCGACAAGAAGAGTTATCAACTTTACAAGAAAAGTTGATGTCCATAGAGGATGATAATCCCTATCGTTGGTACGATATAGCCAATCAACATTTTGATAAGGAAGAGCTTTTCAAAGCGTTACGTTACTTTAAAAGATCTATAAAAACCGCCCCTTATTTACACGAAGGGTATTTTGGTTTAGCAAAAACCTACTATCAATTGGGTCGAGTAAAATCCGCTAAGCAGAATATGGATAAAGCAGTGGAATTGGCATTTACACCGAAAGACAAAGTCTTGTATCAGGCAAAATTAAAAGTATTGGCCGTAAAAAAAGACTAGCCTTTGAAATGCGCTAATTAAGCTGTTTCTTCAATAACTGGCCGTTACGCTCAATTACATCAATGAGTGGAATAAAACCTGCTGGCGTAGATAAATTTGCATAACCATTAGCCATTTCCACTAAAACATCACCAAACTTAGACTTTCTGCTGGGTTGTGGGGCATAGTCGACAGACAAATTATCCACATTAACCCATGCGGTTGGTCCCCCTGATGCGGCAAAAGCAATATCTAGTTCTGAGTGTTTTACCCGTGTTGCCAATTGATATAAATCGATATGTTGAATAACAGTAGAAATAAGAACTCTTTCGTTTTCCACATTGCTTAATAAGCTCATAAGTTTATCTTGCGCGTGAAAAACGTATATCATAAAAGTCTCATCTTAATCTGTTACCCCATTACTATCACATTTTTAACATTATCCACGCCATTGGCAATGATAATTTCAAAACTCGACATACATTTTTGGCAACGCATGATTTGGGGTTGATTCATGATATGTTTTTGATGGTTATCGAGGGCATTTGCTGATAAGCAAATTGGACATAAACATTCCAGTGAAGCTTCTGTTTTAAACATGAATGACATTCCTTTTGTCTTTGAAATACTAGGTAACGCAGAGCAGTAAACTAACTGCCTGCTCATTTTGACGGTATTTATTCTGGATGCAAGTGTTTTTGTTGAATTTATACTCAGTCAGGGTAAGTAAAATAAACGGCAGTGAAATAAATCTACCGATTTAGGATTGCATATGATTTCTTAGCCCTTTTCAACGGCGTTGTGATTTAAAAATATGCTAACCTGAATCCGCTGATGTTTTTTAACGAGAAAATATAAAATGCCAACAATTGATACTTTCCTTGCGTTTTCTGTTGCGTCAATAATTATGAGTGTTTCTCCTGGCCCATCTAACCTTTACATCTTGGCCAGGACCATGGCGGATGGTCATAAGTCGGGTATAGCAGCAGCATCTGGCATGGCGATAGGTTCCATGACTTATGTTTTACTGACCGCATTGGGATTGGCGACAGTGTTCCGTTATTCGCCAACTGCCTACACTATGTTGAAGCTATGTGGGGCGGCCTATTTGATTTTTTTAGGTATTCAAGCTTTCAAAGGTGCAGGCTCTGAGCACGCGGAAAAACCTAAAGTACGCTTAATCAGTATTCCTAAAGTATTTAGACAGGGTATCTTAGTAGAACTAACCAACCCTAAAACCGCACTCTTTTTTTTGGCGTTTCTGCCGCAGTTTGTTGATCCAGAGATTGGTCAGGTGGCATTGCAAATTGGTTTGTTAGGAGCAGTGTATACGCTAATTGCCTATTGCAGTGACTTAATGGTAGTGCAGTTATCTAAAAAACTAGGAAAGTGGCTATCGTCACACCCGTTATTTGTGGCCTGGCAGGATAGATTAGCCGGTTCTATTCTATTTGGTTTAGGGGCTTATATTGGCTGGCAAGAAATAACCAATTAACTCACCTTTTTACAATTTAGTTGAGCAAACTAGAAGCTAGGGCAATCTTTAGAGGTATGAATAAATGCCACGTATGAACAGGCTTGTTCAAAATTGTATGTGAATAATCCGAGTTACCTTTTAGTCTCATTCCGCTGCCAACAACCTCTGTCTATTAGCGCCTTTAGCGTTCGAGAAGCACCGGGCCAGGTCCTTCGGTGGCAAGCTTGTCTTGAGGGTTATAAATAGGGCAGGTTTTCATTGATAAACATCCACAGCCTATACAAGCATCCAATGAATCTTTCAGTTTTATCATGCTTTGAATTCGCGCTTCTAGCTGTTGTTGCCAACTGCTAGACAGTTTCACCCAATCTTGTTTTGTCGGCGTTCTTGATGCAGGTAAGGAAGCAAAAGCGAGCTTTATATCTTGTAGACTTATGCCTAACTTTTGCGCAGCCTTAATCACCGAAACCCGCCTCAAGACATCGGCTTTATAACGCCGTTGATTTCCTGGGTTTCGCCAAGTATTGATCAGCCCTTTTTCCTCGTAAAAGTGCAGAGTGGATACATTGACACCACAACGTTTAGCCACCTCACCCACACTTAATTCTCGTTCAGCCATGATACTTCCTTTCAAATTTTTTTTTAAGAATAGGCAAAAAAACACTTTACCTCAAGTTAACTTGAGGAATTATCCTATGTTCAAGGTCAGTACTTCAAACAACTAAGGAGATTCATATGCAGTCAGATCAATCAAAGCAACGCCGTGGAAGATCACAGTTAAGTGAAACAGGCTCAGAGCTTAAGTTTTGTTTAGAAAAAGCCTCAACCAGTCGGCTAAATAATTTTTTGAATTTGTTTAACAACACAATGCATTTAAAGTGAGGTAATAGAATGATTCGATTAGAACATATCAATATTGTCGTAAAAGATATGCAGGAAACCCTCAAGTTTTATCAAGCGGCTTTCCCCCATTGGACTGTTCGCAATCAAGGTGAAGCCAATTGGTATGGCAGCAAAAGAAATTGGTTACATTTTGGTGATGAATATAATTATCTTACGTTTAATGATAATGGCAGTGGTGAAAATAGGCAGCTAAAGGGGGATCAACTAGGACTCGCGCATATTGCTTTTGAAGTAAAAAATATTTCAGCGGTTTTATCGCGTTTATTCAGCGCTGGTTTTCAACCTCACAATACTGGGGCTAACAACCAATTCAGAAAAAATTGTTATTTTATCGATCCCAGTGGATTTGAAATAGAATTTGTAGAATATTTATCAGATATACCCAGTCAGCGGAATAATTCTGATGACTAAGCAGGGAAGTAGACAGGGAAGTTGGCAGAGAGGTTATGCTCAATGGTTAACGCTCCTGTCTTACTCATCATACCGCCTAGGCTTCCAAATCTTGATAGACTTCTAAAGGTAAATTGTCTGGATCGGCAAAAAAGGTAAACTCTCGGTTGGTATATTCATCAATGCGAATTGGTTCCGGCGTCACACCTTTTTGCCGTAAATAATCACAAAAGTCAGTTACTGAGTCCACTTTGAAAGCTAAATGCCTAAGTCCTTGAGCTTCAGGTTTCGAGGGCCTTTGTGGCGCGCCTGGAAACGAAAATAATTCAATCTGGCTACCATCAGGTAAGGCTAGATCGAGCTTGTAGGAATCTCGCTGAGCGCGGTAGTTTTCTGCCAATATTTCACATCCTAAAATATCAGTATAAAACGCTTTAGACTGTGCATAGTTGCTGCAAATAATTGCCACATGATGAAAGCCTTTTAATCTCGTCATTATTGTCTCAATTTAGTCAATTTATGGGGATAAGTGATTGCTCTATATCCGCATTTTTCTCAAGGGAGAACGTCTGCACAAGGCTTCTTCCTTGCCAGTCACTAATGGATACTCGAATATCTTTTGGCGCGTAATCCGCAAATTTCAGGTGATCAGTAACCGCCGAATAGGGCGGGGTATTATCTTTGGCAATGACTTCATATTCTCCCTGTTGGTTTTTCATTTCCGTGGTCACTTCTAGTAACGGAAGTGGGTTGGAAAGCGCTTCTGATAGCTGATAATCAAAGCGAATGACCCGCCCTTGCTGTTCAAACCCTAAAAATTCAAGGGGAGCAATATTTGAATTTCTGACTTTCGAGTTGGCTTTAAGAACCGAATAACTCAATGCTGGCATAGTTATCTGTATTTTATCGCCATCCATATTAAACTCATTGTTGCCTGCTATCCATTGATAGCCTTTGCTACTGGCAGTTAGGGTAATCGTTTGTGCCTCGCTGGCCGGATTAAAGGCGAGCAAAAACTCGGTAGCCTGCTGTTTGTCCACCCGTGAAATGGCAAATGCATACTGGCTGCCTTCACTTGGGCGAGTAAAAGTAACACCTCGACGCAAGGTTGGGTGGTCCATACGCAGTTGGGCTAACCTTTGCAAAGCGCGATATAACGGATGATTTTGATCAAAATTCTCTGATGCGGTGGTGGCATCAGTGCCAAGCAAGTCCAATTCATTGTATGCTGCTACTTGTGAGGCAAACATGTCTTCTCGCGCGCCAACGTCTCCCCCTGTGCCGACGAAACCTTGCTCATCACCGTAATAGATCACTGGAATCCCCCGGGATAAATACATGAAAGTGTGGGAAAGTATAGCTCGCTGGAGTTTTTCCTCTTCACTGGCATTGGGCAGGCTCTGATTAATAAATAGTCCTGCTCGCCCCATGTGGTGATTGCTTAAAAAATTCATTAATAAATCAGCTTGGCTATCATTGTCATTGTAAAAGTCGTCATTTTCAAACAGTTGAAATACTTTAGAAGGAGGTGCGTTACGATAAAACACATCGGTCGCGGCGGCTTGAAAGCCAAAATCCAAAACTGAAGGCATATTCCCTAATGTGGTATAACTGCTTAGTTCAATAGGATCTGCACTATAGACTTCACCAAATATATGGAAATTAGGTATGCCCTGTTGTTTCGCATGGCTTAAAATAGCGGGGCTGAAGCTTGACCAAAAGCTCATATCCACGTGTTTGAGTGTATCGATTCGAAATCCATCAGGTTTGAATTCACTAATAATGTTTTTATATATTTCAATCATGCCGTTAAGCACTTGTGGATCTTTTGTGTTCAAGTCGTCTAAACCTGAGAAATCGCCATTAATTAAGCTTTCACCCTGCCAAATACTATCGCCTTGGTTGTTATAATATTTAGGATCATTTAGCCAAGAGGGGACTTTGTCATTTTCGTATCCTGGGGGAACAAACGGCGTGTATTTGTCCCCAGATTCAACTTGAGCAACAGATTTATACGGACAGCTAGGTTCGTCTGTATAGCTACCATCGGGGTTATGGCATTCTCGATAACTGATGACATCCGCCGTATGATTGGTAATGATATCGAAAAATATTTTGATGCCTTTGTTGTGGGCAGCGTTAATTAAATCTTTAAGATCTTGATGACTACCAAAATGTGGGTCGATTTGCGTAAAGTCGAGTATCCAGTAACCGTGATGGCCATAACCGTCGTTTTGAATGGCTTTGTTGCGTAAAATCGGCGTCATCCAGATGGCGCTGATCCCTAAATTTTTTAAATAATCTAATTTTTGTTCTAAGCCTTTAATATCACCGCCGTGAAAACCTTTCATATGGTCAATGATATTGCCACCTTGAGAAATGGGGATTGAGGCAGATCCCTTATCGTTTTCTGGATTGCCATTATAAAAACGGTCAGGTATCACAAAGTAGAAAATATCGTCGCGCACGTCTCGATTGAGGTAATCACTATAGATATCAGGATAAGACAAGGTAATGGGGTCAAGGGCGGGTTTTTGACTGCCTGTTACCGGTTGGTTTTGGTCTGAACAAGCGGATAAAACAGAGCTAACGAACAATAACCTAAGTAAACTGTTTAGTAATTTCATGTTGGGCTCTCTGTTAATTTACGGTAATTCACAACCACGAGCTGTGACAAATAGTGAATACCAATGCTCCCTTGATAATTCAATTTGTGAAGCTTGGGCGCAGCCTTTGATTCGCATTGAATTTGTGGTGCCAATAATAGGTTGAATTTTAGCGGGGTGACGCATTAAGAAAGCAAGTAAAATAGCTTCTGGTGATGTTTGGTAATCCGCTGCAAGTTTGTTAACCAAAGCTGCTGTTTGTTGAATATGTACTGGCTGATTCAGCAAACTTTTGCCGGTTAATATGCCTTGGCAGAGGCTTCCCCAGGCTTGTACCTGAACGTTATTTAACTGGCAATATTCCATCGTGCCAGTAGCAAAAGACAGGTCTTTTGCTTGGGGGTTATTTGCCAGCACGGCATCTTCTAAGAAATCTAAATGGGTTAAATTTAACTCGATTTGGTTGGCGACCAGGGGGACCTCGAGGGCATGCTGCAATAGCCTCATTTGATGTGAATTTTGATTCGAAACCCCAAAATGTTTGACCTTGCCACTGTTTTTTAGAATGGAAAATGCTTCGGCAACCTCGTGGGCGTCCATTAACGGATCGGGTCGGTGGAGTAGTAATATATCGATATAATCTGTATTGAGCCGGTTAAGTATGCCGTCTACAGATGATAAAAGGTATTGTTTAGAAAAGTCGAAACGTTTAGGACCTTGTTCATCTTCAAATACAATTCCACATTTAGATTGTATTAAAATATTTTCCCGTAATTCCGGACGTGCTTTTAGTACTTCTCCAAAAACCTGTTCCGCTTTTCCCATGGTGTAAATATCAGCGTGGTCAAAACTGTTAATTCCACATGCAAGGGCTGAGTCAATTACATCATGGGCCTGTTTAACATGTTTGGATTCAAATGGTGATTTTCCCCATTCTCCACCTAGTCCCATACAGCCCAAAAAAATTGGGCTCATGTTGGGAAAATACGAATTCAATGGTATTTGTTTCATGCCAGCATCTTTTAAAATCAATTAATCTGTTCATTCTAATCAGTTTACATAAAGATTACATTGAATACGTATGCCCTAGCTAACTAAAAACCATTTTGAACACCGTCCTATGTCTAATGATATTCCAAATCTCGCACTTTTCCCCAAAACACACGGTATGAGAACAAGGTGTACGCAAAAATACAGGGAATAACAATCAGTGCGCCATACAAGATGACACGCAGAGATTCCGGGGCGCTAGCAGCTTGCCAAATATTGAGTTCACCGGGCACAACAAAAGGATAAAAACTAAACGCCAATCCTAAGAAACTAAAGGTGAAAATGGCGGTACACAGCACGAAGGGCAACCAGCAACCTGCATCATCTTTAAGGGGCAGTTTTTGTAATGTGAAGTAACCAATGACAAAAAAGGCAAAACACAATATGGGCACCAAGGCAATTAAATAGGCTAGGGGAGGTTGGGTCCAACGTTCGAATACAAACGAGTTAATGAGGGGATTAATTATACACACAGCCAAAATCCCAACGAGACATACTTTTCCTGCATTTTTTGCCCATTTTATTGCTCTTAGTTGCAACTGGCCTTCGGCTTTCATGATCAACCAACAAGCACCAATTAATGCATATGCCATTGCTACGCCAGCGGCACTGAGTAGGCTAAATGCTACTGACTTCAAACTAATTTCAAAGCCCATAACAAACATGCCCAACATGTAACCCTGAGCCGCTGCGGCAATAAAAGAACCCAACTTAAATAACTTGTCCCATCGGTCTTTTTTATGGGCGATTACCTTGGCTCTAAAATCGAAGGATACGCCACGAATAATTAAGCCAATGAGTAAGATTGCTGTTGGTAAATAAAGTGCTTTTAAAATAATACTGTGAGCACTGGGAAAGGCGACTAACATCAACCCAACTGCCAACACTAACCAAGTTTCATTGGCATCCCAAAATGGGCCGATTGAAGCGATCATTTTGTCTCTTTGTTGTTGATTATCCATGGGTAACAGTAAACCCACACCCAAGTCGTAACCGTCGAGAATGGCGTATACGAGTACGGAAAACGCCATTAAACCAGCAAAAATGATGGGTAACTGATGATCTAAAATCATTGGCTTTCCTCCGCCGTTGCTCTGGTGCGTGCGGGTGTGTATTCAGCCGCATCGTATTCTTCAATTTCCACAGACTTTCTAGCCATGTAAAACAAGGTTTTTATGTAAGCAAATAACAAGAATGCATAAAGGGACAGATACATGGCTAAGCTCACCCCAACATTTTCTGGTGCGATATCTGTTACCGCATCTGCGGTGGTTAAAATACCGCTCACCAAGTAGGGTTGACGGCCAATTTCAGTAACGTACCAGCCCGCTAAAGTTGCCACCCAACCAGAAAAAGTCATGCCAATAAAAAATTTCAACATCCAAGGGGCAAGTGAACCTTTTCGCCACAAGAAATAACTTGCCACCCAACTACTGAATAACATCAGCATGCCTAAGCCAACCATGATTCTAAAACCGTAAAACACAGGCTTAACGGGCGGATGTTTACCCTCAAACTCGTTTAGACCTCTAATTTGTCCATCGGGATCATGGGTTAAAATTACACTGGCCATTTTCGGTATGGCAATCTCAAAATGATTTGTACGTTGTTCTTCATCAGGGACTGCAAATAATAGCAGTGGCGCACCATTTGTTGTTTCCCAGACGCCTTCCATTGCTGCCACTTTTTGCGGTTGATGCTCGAAAGTGTTGAGTCCATGCATATCACCCATAACCACTTGTAAAGGGGTCAGTATGGCCGCTAGAAAAATTGCGGTTTTTAAAGCCAGATTAGGCGCTTTTTTGTTGTCACCGCGAAGGATTCGGTAAGCCGAAATGCCTGCAATTAGAAAACAAATGGTTAATCCTGATGCTAACAGCATGTGCCCTAAACGATAGGGGAAGGATGGGTTAAAAATAATTTCAAACCAGTCCACTGCATAAGCGACACCATCACGCATCTCAAAACCTGTAGGAGTATGCATCCAAGAGTTGAGGGCCAAAATCCAAAATGCAGAAAGTGATGTCCCTATAGCAACAATAAAGGTTGATAAGGTATGGAGCCAGGGAGGCACGCGATTAATGCCAAATAGCATGACTCCCAGAAACGTTGCTTCTAGGAAAAATGCAGTCATGATTTCGTAAGCGAGAAGAGGTCCTGCAATATTGCCTACCGTGCCCATAAAACCAGGCCAGTTGGTGCCAAATTGAAATGACATCGTAATTCCGCTCACTACGCCCATTGCAAATGTAAGGGCAAACACTTTTACCCAAAATCGATAAATTCGCATCCATACAGGGTGCTTACTAATGTGAAAACGAACGCGAAAATAGAAAAGCATCCAACACATAGCAATGCTAATCGCTGGAAATAAAATGTGAAAACTAATATTTGCTGCAAATTGAATGCGAGAGAGTAGCATTACGTCTGCCATTGAAAACCCCTAGCGGCGCTGATTTTAGCCGTGTTTAATTAAACTTAAAACTTGATGAATTTACCCTACTTACGGCGATAATCTGCTGTCTAACCTGAACCCTTTTGAATTAACTACTTTTTAAAAACTTATCCTTCATATCTAAAACTTTACCTACCCCGGAACCTAGCTTCATTAAGGTTGATAGCTTTTCTGGACTTAGGCGCTGCAACTCTTCACTCCACTGAGTCACGTTTTCCAATAAGTCATGAATTTCTTTTAACTGTTGTTGGGCATATTCTTCTTGTTGATTCGCCGGCGTAACTAAAAGGGTATCTCGAAGGACGCTCATAGTGGGCTCAATTTCTCGTTTACGACGCTCTTCAAATACCTTGTTTGCCATATCCCAAATGCTACCTAAAGATTTAAAGTAATCTTTTCGATCTCCAGGCACATGATGCATTTGTACTAGCCGCCATGACTGTAATTCCTTCAATCCCATACTGACATTCCCGCGAGAAACATTCAGAGCTTCAGCAATGTCATTGGCGCTTAAAGGCTCTTCACTTATTACTAAAAGCGCATACATTTGCCCGACAGTGCGGTTAAACCCCCAGCGGCTGCCCATTTCACCAAAATGCATAACGAAGGTTTCTATCATGGGTGTCATTTTCATAGATAATTATCTCTTTTCTGAAGTTTCAGTAATTTCTGAAAATTATAAACATTAATTGATGTAGATCAAATATTATTTTATTTATTTGTGATTTGTGGGAGCAGGAAGGTTATCTCTCGATAGGTTATTTGACTTTGAAAAACGAACAGCATAATCCATCCTTTTCCAGTTTAGTTAGTCTGCTACAGGTTAACTAAACTGTCTGTTAAAAAAGCTGCGATCACCTTTATATGGGGGCTGTGCAAAGTACCAATTTTATTTAATTCACTATTAAAAAATCGAAAACATCAAATCAACCCCACCCACTTTAGAATTCATGAGCCTAATTCATGTATTAATGAAATTATATCATTTTTATTCATGTGTTAATCCGCGTATAAAACACTCTCTTCTTTGACTTACGACTTATATAAAAATTGCAGTGCCTTTTGATTACGTGACTTAGGTTCTGGCGATAGTGTCGCGAAAGCATTTATTGATTAACAAAGTCGTTAGTTAAAGCGGGAATGTCCATACAGGGCAGAAGATAAATTTAGGTTTTGTCGCAGATAAATTGGATACAGATCAGCATGAATAAAGAGTTTACATTTACCATTAACAGCGTCGCCTTTGATGAAGACTATCATCCATCGGAGAATACTCGTATCACTACCAACTTCGCTAATTTGGCGAGGGGGCAGAGCCGTCAAGCAAACTTGCGTAATGCGCTTAATATGATCGACAACAGTTTCAACGGTATGGCGTGTTGGGATAATCCAAATGGAAACCGCTATTCTGTGGGGTTGGATATCATCACCGTCGATATTGACATTGAGGGCAGTGGTCGTAGCTTTCCATCGATTGAAATATTAAAAACCACTATCGTAGATCATAGAACCAATAAGCGCATAGACGGCATTGTGGGCAATAATTTCTCGTCTTATCTGCGAGACTATGATTTCAGTGTTTTATTGTTAGAACATAATAAGAACCAGCCGAAATTTAGCATCCCGGATAACTTTGGCGATCTGCATGGCAAACTATTTAAATCTTTCGTTAACTCAGACGCCTACAAACAGCATTTTACAAAGCTACCTGTTATTTGTCTCAGTGTTTCGGATAACAAAACCTATTATCGGACAGAAAATCAACATCCCATATTAGGTGTTGAATATCAGGCAAGCGATTCATCTTTGACGGAACTCTATTTCAAAAAAATGGGCTTGCAGGTACGCTATTTTATGCCGCTGAATAGCGTAGCGCCACTGGCTTTTTATTCCTGTGGAGATTTGCTAAATGATTACACAGCACTAGAGCTGATCAGCACCATTAGCACTATGGAAACCTTCCAAAAAATCTATCGACCAGAGATTTATAACGCCAATGCCGTTGCTGGCCAGTGTTATCAACCGAATTTACAAAATCAGGATCATTCAATTACTCAAATAGTGTATGACCGGGAAGAGCGCAGCCAGTTGGCAAATGAGCAAGGAAAATTCGCTGAAGAGCATTTCATCAAACCTTACCAACGTGTCCTTGAGCAGTGGTCTGCTAATTACGCTTAATCATCAACCTAATATAAGATTTTATTCATTATGAAAACACTACTACCTACCTCAACTGCGGGCAGTCTGCCTAAACCTGCATGGCTTGCACAACCAGAGACACTTTGGTCACCATGGAAATTGCAAGATGAAGAGCTAATTGAAGGCAAGCGAGATGCGTTACGTCTATCACTTCAAGATCAGCAACAAGCTGGGATTGATATCGTCAGTGATGGTGAACAAACCCGCCAGCATTTTGTAACTACTTTTATTGAACACCTTGATGGGGTTGATTTTGAAAAGCGTAAGACTGTGAAAATTCGCGATCGCTATGATGCCAGCGTACCCACAGTGGTTGGTGCTGTTGCTCGTCAAAAGCCAGTTTTTGTTGAAGATGCTAAATTTTTACGAAAGCAAACCAAACAACCCATTAAATGGGCGCTTCCCGGGCCGATGACGATGATTGATACCTTGTTTGATGATCATTATAAAAGTCGCGAAAAATTAGCTTGGGAGTTCGCTAAAATTCTTAATCAAGAAGCCAAAGAGTTAGAGGCGGCCGGGGTTGATATTATTCAATTCGACGAGCCCGCCTTTAATGTGTTTTTTGATGAGGTAAATGATTGGGGTATCGCTACTTTGGAACGGGCAATTGAAGGGCTCAAATGTCAAACTGCGGTACACATTTGTTATGGTTATGGCATAAAAGCCAATACGGATTGGAAAAAGACCTTGGGCTCAGAGTGGCGGCAATATGAAAAAGCCTTTCCCAAATTGCAAACATCGAATATCGATATTGTTTCATTGGAATGTCAAAACTCTCGAGTTCCTATGGATCTTATTGAACTTCTTAGAGGTAAAAAAGTGATGGTAGGGGCCATTGATGTGGCAACTGATAAAGTAGAGACTCCTGAGGAAGTCGCTAATACCTTGCGAAAGGCCCTTGAGTTTGTCGATGCTGACAAACTATACCCATCGACCAACTGTGGTATGGCTCCTTTGCCGCAACAGGTGGCTCGCGCCAAATTATCCGCATTATCCGCGGGCACTGAATTACTGCGAAGCGAGCTTAAAAACTAATAACACTCAAGTTTAAACATGGAAAACTTAACGTCTGCAGTTTAATCTACTTAAATAGTAAAAAAGACTGTGGACGTGACTTCTGTGAATTTGATTAAGTATTTGCTGTGCTTGTATGTGTTCTTAGCAACAGATGCCTTTAGTGGGGAGACCTCATTATTATTGGATAATGGCGCTTATAAAATCCCTGCAATCTACTCTACCCCCTCCAGCCCCGGGAATTATCCGGCTGTCATTTTATTGCACGGAACGGCATCGAATAAAAATGAAGTGGGAGATTTATATGCAGTATTTGCCAAACAGCTAAGAGAGCATAATATCGCATCCATTAGAATCGATTTTGCTGGTACTGGCGATAGCGAAGTAGATTACCTGAAGTACACTTTAGACAGTGCAGTTGCTGATGCAAATATGGCACGGTTATTTTTAACTGAACAACCACAAATAGATAGCGACGCCATCGCCGTGCTTGGATTTAGTCAAGGTGGGTTGATTGCTCAATTGTTAGTAATAGAGCATCCAGAACTTGCTGCTTTGGTAACTTGGTCATCAGTGGTTGGTGATGGCAGTGAGGCGTTTTTAAGTCTATTCCAGGCTAAATACCCAAACGCCTTAGATAACGGTTTCGCCCAATTAACCTTTGACTGGCGAGGCCCCTTGAGTTTGAGTTTGCAATGGTTCGAGCAGGTCAAAAAACAAAAATCGTTAACTGAATTGGCGAACTATACTGGGCCCACTTTAGCCATTGCTGGTGGCGCTGATGACATAGTTGATCCAATCTCCTCAGTTCGGTTAATTCAAGGCGTAGGCTCCGAAGATGGCCAAGCGGTGGTGCTCAAAGGGGCCGACCATATATTTAATGTTCTAGACTCAGCCGCCCATGAAGACGAGGTTTTGCTAAAAATTACCTTGCAATGGTTACTAGAAAAGTTACATTAAATTCATGTTATTCGTTTCATTACGCACACTTAACCAAAATAAACTAGGTGAATTTAACCGTTGGAAAATATAAGTATAAGAAAAGCAACAATAGACGATCTTGAAAAATTAAGAGAATTAGAACAGAAGCTGATTGCCGCTGAGCGTCCTTTCAATTCCATATTAAAAACAAAAGATGCTATTTACTACGATATCGAAAGTTTAATTACCAGCAAGTCTTCGCATTTGGCTGTAGCGGAAATTGATGGTGAGATTATCGCCACTGGCTATGCTCAAATACGTGAGTCTAAGATTGCCCATAGACATGATTATCATGTTTATTTAGGTTTTATGTTTGTAGCTCAAGAGTATCGTGGTTTAGGAATTAACAAACAAATTATGCAAAGGCTAGTTACCTGGGGTAAAGAGCAGAATTTGAGTGATTTTTACCTAGATGTTTATGCCACCAATGAATCGGCTATTAAAGCCTACAGAAAAGCCGGATTTGCTGAATCCACCTATGAAATGAAGCTGAATCTGTAGAGTAGCTTAGTCTAAAAATTGTTTAAATAAGTGATACAAAACCGCAATTTATGCGTTATAACAAATAGATTTGTTTAGTTTATTGGGTTTACGATTTATGAAATTAAAACTTCTGTTTCTTTTGGTGGTCAGTTTTTTAGTTGCCTCATGTACTTCAATTCCTAAAGGGATTGAGCCAGTTAATAACTTTGATTTAAATAAATATTTGGGTACTTGGTACGAAATTGCTCGTTTTGACCACAGCTTTGAAGAAGGTTTAGAGCGAGTGACTGCCGAATACACTCTGCTTGATGATGGTGGAGTGAGGGTGACTAATCGTGGTTTTAATCCAGAAAATAATGAGTGGAAAGAAGCGGAAGGCAAGGCCTATTTTGTTGGAGAGGAATCAACGGGGCATTTAAAAGTATCATTTTTTGGTCCATTTTATGCCAGCTACATCATATTTTTCCTTGACCAAACTGGCTATGAGTATGCTCTAGTCAGTGGTCCAAACCGAGATTATTTGTGGATCCTCAGTAGAGAACAAGAACTGCCAAAATCAACTGTAGAGATGTTGATTCAAGAGGCCAGTGACGCCGGTTTTGATACTTCCAAGTTAATTTTCGTTGACCATAACTAGTCAAAGATATGAGGTTTCGTGCATAAATAATGAAATTAATATTTGTGTATGAAGGTCTTAGCTAAAAAGCAAACTCGAAACTAGTAAAACGCGGATGGAAAAACATGCTCGAAAGTCAGCTTGAAGTTGTGCGCCAAGCCAAGCAATTTTTAATAGAAACTGATAATAAGGATTATCAGGAGATTTTGAAACCCCATTTATCCGGAAGCGCGGGTATGCATATGCGGCACATTCTTGATCATTATTTAGCTTTAAAAAATGGTATCAGCCATAAGCTTATTGATTACGATAAGCGGAACCGATATACGGAATCTGAAAGTTGCCCTCAAGCTGCATTAAAGCAATGGCAGGAAATTGAAAACTGGCTAGTTCATGTTTGCCAACAAGATCTCAATGTGGATTTGCAGGTAAGCAGTGAAGTGAATGCTAATAAGGTCGAAAAGGTGAACGTGCACTCTACGCTCGCCAGAGAGTTAATGTTTATCTCAAGCCATGCTATTCATCATTTTTCGTTACTCAATGTGATTCAATCTTTAAGAGGTAACACAACGCCTGAAAACTTTGGCGTTGCTCCTGCCACCATCAGTTTTCAGCGAGAAAAGGCGGGTAAAGTGTCGGTTGCCAATCCATAAATCCTTCTAAAACTCCTATCTAAATGCATAAAACCATAGAAATTTTGTGGTTTTTATGCATAATATCGCCGCTTAAATTCCAATCTACAAAGGTTTTAGCATGTCTATCGAACAAACTCTTTTATCTCGCAGCAACAAAGCGTGTGAATTATGCGGCGCAACTGACTCATTGGTCGTGTATGAAGTTCCGCCAGAAGAGGCCCATGCAGATAAATGTATTTTAGTATGCAGTACATGCCAATCACAAATAGCGGGTGATGCAGAGCTTGATATGACCCATTGGCGTTGTTTAAACGATAGTATGTGGAGCCAAGTACCAGCAGTGCAAATCGTCGCATGGCGGATGCTTAAAAGGTTGTCTACTGAAGGCTGGGCGCAGGATCTTTTAGACATGTTATATCTAGATGAAGATATGCTTAAATGGGCAGAGTCAGGTCTTGTTGAGCAAAATGAAGAGCCAACCTTAGATTGTAACGGCACAGCGTTGCAGGCTGGCGATACAGTCACTTTAGTAAAAGATTTAAACGTAAAAGGCGCGAATTTTACCGCCAAACGCGGAACCGCAGTTCGCGGTATTGCGTTGAGCAGCAATCCTGAGCATATTGAAGGCAAAGTGAATGGTCAGCGAATAGTGATCATCAGTGCCTATACCAAAAAATCATAATCGTAATTTAGGCATCAGCCCGAAGGTCGACTTGCGTGTTTTGATGTGGAAAAATATTTCCATGGCCTAAAGACCCTGCTACAGGGAGATGTTTAGCATTCTTTCCTCGTTGCTGTAGGTGGGGGATTTATCCCCTAGTTTTTGCCTTTGTATTTCATGGGCTAAAGCGCCATGCTACAGGGAGATGGCGCACTCAACCTTCGTTTAACTTATACTGTTTCCACGCCTCTCCCAAATAAAGCTTCAACAGCTTCTCGGGGGCTTTCGGAAGTTCAACGCTCAATAGCAATCCTGGAGTGTCATTGAAATTTCCGTCTATGCCCAAACAGTGAAATTTAGCCCCGAGTTTTAAATAATGCTTGGCTAGGATTGGAATGTCTTTTCCATCACTCTCTATGGCCGCTAATAAGGTGGTTAAATGTGCGGATAAGTCGTGTTCTTTGGCAAAATCTAAAATTTCCGGGTGGGGTGGAAAATTGAATTTTTTATGGGGCGTTACTTTGTCTGTTGGCGTGACTAGCCCATGCTCGATTAATGCAACCGAACGTGGGTTATAAAGCTTACTCAACGAAACTGTGCCATATAGCGTCCGATAATGGGGAAATTTACATACAAATGCGCCAATACCTCGCCATAATAAAAACAATCCTTGGAAGCTCTTTTGATATTCGGGTATCAAAAATGATCGGCCTAGCTCAAGACAGGGCTGCTGTCGGTTTACAAATCCCGCCGAAAAGTTAAACATACGTGCCAAGTACAATTGAGATATGTCACCTTGTTCCAACAATTTGTCGGTTTGCCCCATCCGATATGCACCAATAATATTTTGTTTTTCATTATTAACCACAAATAATTGGGTGTAAGTGGCATCAAACTCATCAGTATCTATTGGTTCACCGCTGCCTTCATTATGCTGGCGAAAAACGAGTTCCCGTAATCTGGCAATTTCAACTACTGTGTTAGGAAGTTGGTGTTGATAGCCGTAATAAACGGAAAATTCTTTGTGCACTAACAAACATTGATCTTTAGGTAGGTTCTGCAATTCCTGGGCTATTTGTTGCCAAGGTACTTGATTTGCTAATGGTGCTTGTTGAATTTGTTGATCCGCAGGCCACGCCATATTCCAAAAAGGGTCTTGAGAATAACTCTGAATCCTGCAAAGTGCGGCCTGTTGTTTACTGTCTTCAACTTTATAAGTATTTGGCTTTACTAATGAACCACAGCTAATTTGTACTTGAGAGTTGTTTTTATTGAGTAACTCTCGAGCTAACATGAGCAATCTAAAGCGGTAATAAACCCGTCCTAGTCGATAGAATAAGGGACTATTTTGACCACTTACAAAAATGGGTAAAAAATGCGCTTGAGAAGCGTTAATAAGTTTCCCCACTATGCGGTTCCAATGATGTTCACTTATGCGTTTCTTATCGCCTTGGTAGTATGCAACACGACCTGCGGGGAATACCAATAACGCACCACCTTGTTTAACATGTTTCAAGCTTGCACGAATAGAAGGTGTATTTTTAGGATCGCGCTCAGACAATGGATTGGTAAAAATAAAGTAGTCTTTGAGCTCTGGAAAAAGTTTTAATCCTTGATTGGCTAACACTTGCAGGTCTGGACGTATTTGACCTATTAGCAAACACAATATTACGCCTTCTATACCACCAAATGGGTGATTGCTAGCAATTACCAGTGGACCAGATTTAGGAATATTTTTTTGAACAGTCTCTCCACCTAACACTTCAATATTGAGTACTTCCAATAATTTTTCGGCAAACGCTTCTTTTTCAAGCCCTTGCATTTGATGTTGCTTATAAAGAACATCCATTTTCTTAACGCCCACTAAGCGGTCTAAGAGTTTAAGGGCAAGTGTGAGCGGTCCTTTTTTTTGCTCCACAAGATTAACCAGACTGATAGATGTCGACACCTGATGCTGCATATTTTCAGTTATTCTCAACAACGACAATTAATCTTTACCTTATAACAGAAGCTATTTATGCAATGCAAAAGATTATTTTTGCAATTTTTCGGGCATAATAGGGGGAAGATTTAGCGTAAACTATTACTATAGGCCAATGATGAATAAAATTACGATTACTGCCCCAGACGATTGGCACCTGCATTTCCGTGATCACGATATGTTAGGGGAAACGGTTCCAGCAACTGCCAGGTGTTTTCAACGTGCCATTGCAATGCCAAATTTAGTACCGCCCGTCACTACTGCTAAAATGGCAATGGAATATAAATCACGGATTTTGGCCGCCCGACCTGAAAATAGTCATTTTGAGCCACTCATGGTGTTGTTCCTCACGAATGAGACCAGTAAGCAAGATATCATAGATGCTAAAAACGCAGGTGTGGTAGCAGCTAAATTGTATCCTGCCGGTGCGACTACCAACTCAGATGCAGCAGTAGCTGGAATAGAAGCTCTGTATCCCGTTTTTGAAGAAATGGCCGAACAGCAAATGCTGCTACTCATTCATGGAGAAGTGACGCAAGCCCATATTGATATTTTCGACCGAGAAAAAGAGTTTATCGATCAGCATCTTGCACAAATTGTAGAACGTTTTCCTCACTTGAAAATAGTCTTTGAACATATCACTACCTCTGACGCTGCGGAGTTTGTTTTGCAAAGTTCTGACAAGGTAGCAGCCACCATTACCCCACAACATTTATTATTGAACCGTAATGATTTGCTAGTGGGAGGGGTCCGTCCTCACAATTTCTGTTTACCTGTACTTAAACGTAACACCCATCAGCAAGCCTTAAGAAAAGTCGTTGCTAGCGGTTCTAAAAAGTTCTTTTTAGGGACGGACTCTGCGCCCCATGAAAAGCATAGAAAAGAATCCGCATGCGGATGTGCAGGCTGTTATAGTGCGTGGAGTGCGTTAGAATTATACGCGCAGATATTTGACGATTTAGGTGCAATCGATAAGCTTGAGGGCTTTAGTAGTCACTTTGGTGCAGACTTCTATGGCTTAGCACGCAACACCCAAACCGTAACATTAGTCAAAGAAAAGTGGCAAATACCTGAACAAATCATCCTTCCAAACGGAAACCCCATTGTACCGTTTTTCGCAGGACAAACAGTTGATTGGAAAATAGAAAACCTTTAATGATGCAATTAAGGCGAATGTTTTCTTTATATAAATTAGCCTCCATATCAACCGGTAATTTAGTCATATTATTACTGGGTTTTTATTATGGTGGGGCGTCCGCACAATCTTCCGAAGATTTTTGGGTTTTGGCATATCCTGAACCGCCTTTTGTTGAACAGACAGATAAGGGCAAGTTAACAGGATTTTTAGTTGATGAAGTGAACGGGATTTTGACAACCGCTGGGATTCATCAGCAAATTCTACTAGCCCCTTGGAAACGCCTTGAACAAGAAGCTAAAATTAAAGCGAATGTGTTGGCCTTTGCTTTGACTCGCACGGCAGAAAGTGAGCAAAATTATCACTGGATTACGCCTTTAACTGCAAATGTGTATTCAGTTTATAGCTCTCAAAAACTCGCTAGCCCGTTAAATAATCTTGAGCAATTATCTGAATTTGACTCCATTGCAGTATTAGAGAATGATGTTCGTCACAAAATACTGCAGGCGCAAAATGCTAAGAACATTCACGCCTATACAAGTTGGTCAGAGGCAATTGATAGTGTCGTTAATGAACACTCCAGTGCAATATTTTTTTCGGATGCAGGAATGCAATATTTTTGTCGCGTCCAAGGGAAAGGCTGCAGTCAGCTAGAACGCGTATTTATGTATGAAGAAACGGTCACTTATCTTACGTTGTCAAAACTGGAGTCAAGCCCAGAGTTGGTGAACAGATTAAAAAATGCGGCAAAGCAATACAAGCAATCAGATGCATTTAAACGAATTTCTAAATATTGGCTTAAACAATACGAAAACCTGCCTATTCCTATGCATATGGAAGAAGGTGTACTTAATTTGTGGAATAAATAATCGGACCTGACTATGACTAAACTTGTTAGTTATCAAAATCAAGAAACTTATGTCTTAATTACTATCGATAATGGGAAGGCCAATGCTCTTTCACCAGACGTTATTGAGCAAGTAAATTTGTGTTTAGACAAGGCTGAGAAAAATCAAAAAGTAGTGGTGTTAACTGGCAAAGCAGGTATGTTCTGTGCAGGTTTTGATTTAGGCGTGATGAAACAGAGTGTTGAGTCAGCAAGGGAGCTCGTGAAAATGGGGTCCATGTTGTCAAAGCGCCTTTTATCCTTTCCAACCCCGGTTATTGCTGCTTGCTCAGGACATGCGGTAGCCAAGGGAGCATTTCTTTTGTTATCAACAGATTATCGTATTGGTACCGACGGAGATTTTAAAATTGGTTTGAATGAAGTGGCCATCGGTATGACCATGCACCAAGTTGGTATTGAGTTGGCGCGCAACCGTTTAACTCCTCGCTTTTTCAATCGTTCGGTTATTAACGCTGAAATCTTTAGTCCTGGACAAGCACTAGAGGCCGGATTTTTAGACTTGGTTGCGAAGCCCAAAAAGTTTGAAAAAACCGTAAACAAAGTTGCCTCCGCAATGGCTTCTTTAGATTTGAAATCTCACCGGGCAACTAAATTGAAAGCAAGAGCTGAACATTTGGCCGCTTTAGAAAAAGCCATTGAGATTGATCTCACCAGTTCCTTCTAACTACTTTTAACCTTTATTTTAAAGAGAGCACTTTAGTGACCCAATTTTCGTCTTTGCCATTAAAACCTGAACTTGTTAGTAATTTGGAAACCCTTGGATTTGAGGGGATGACCGAAATTCAACAACAGAGTCTTCCCAAAATTTTGGCAGGCAAGGATGTCGTTGCAAAAGCAAAAACCGGTAGTGGCAAAACTGTTGCTTTTGCGTTGGGGTTGCTAAATCGACTGAATGTGGAGCGCTTTAGAGTGCAAACATTGGTTATGTGCCCTACTCGTGAATTGGCTGAGCAAGTAGCAGAAGAAATTCGTCGAGTTGGGCGGATGATTGATAATATGAAGGTCCTCACCCTGTGTGGAGGAAGTCCTATGGGGCCGCAAATTGGTTCCCTTTCCCATGGCGCGCATATAATTGTTGGTACTCCAGGGCGGATAATGGATCACCTCTCTAAACGTCGTCTTAATTTAGCTGAAGTGAATACGCTGGTATTAGATGAAGCCGACCGAATGTTAGATATGGGCTTCGAAGAGGAAATGGAAACCGTAATTCGAGCTGTACCCACTGACCGACAAACTCTTTTATTTTCAGCGACCTATCCGGATCAAATTAAACAGATTAGCCTCAAGATACAACGCAATCCCATTGAAGTTACGGTGGAATCAACCCATGACACCAGTAAAATTAAACAAATCTTTTTTGAAGTAGAAGAACCCCATAAAATTAAAGCAACTGCAGCACTGTTGACAGAATTTCAACCAGAGTCCGCGATCATATTTTGCAATACCAAAATAGCTTGTCATGAACTCTTAGAAGCACTGGCTGAAATGGGATTTTCGGTGGATGCATTGCACGGTGACTTAGAACAAAAAGATCGCAATCAAGTTTTAGTCCGCTTTGCCAACAAAAGCTTATCGGTATTGATTGCCACAGATGTTGCATCAAGAGGGCTCGATGTGAAGGGCGTAGGCGCAGTCATTAACTATCAAATTACCCCAGATCCGGAAGTACACATTCACCGGATTGGTCGCACAGGTCGTGCTGATGCAGAAGGATTAGCTTTGACTCTATGCACGCCAAAAGAGATGGGGCGGGCAAATGCCATTGAAGATTATCAGCAACGAAAGATTGAATGGAAAGGAATTCAAGCCCTTCGTTTTCATGCTAACCGCATTGTTCAACCTGAGTATCAAACAATCTGTATCGACGGTGGGAAAAAAGCCAAATTGCGTCCTGGTGATATTTTAGGGGCCCTAACCAAAGATGCGGATGTCTCAGGGGAAGATATCGGTAAAATAAAAGTAACGGCAACCCATAGCTATGTGGCAGTGAAGGTAAGGAGTGTTAAACGCAGCTTGAAGCAGTTTAACGAAGGTAAAATGAAAGGGCGTAAATTTAAAGCCAGAAAGTTACGTTAGTTTTTGCTTCATTAGGCTAAATCCGCGAATAAAAAACGCCCCGTAGACAACCCATTTCTTTAATACAAGAGTGCAAATGCACTCTTATATTTCATTCGTTTCAATTACCACTACCAAATCTGCACCCGATCTTTTGGCTCCAGATAGAGTGTATCTCCTTTTTTTACATCAAATGCAGAGTAAAATTCCGAAATATTGGGTACTACTCCGTTCACTCTATATTTGGGTGGAGAATGGGGATCATTGTTAATTAGGTTACGTAAGGTTTCATCTCGCATAACGGCTGCCCAGACTTGAGCATAGCCTAAGAAAACCCGCTGTTGACCAGTGTAGCCATCGAGTATTTGAGACCCTTCGTCATGCAAGCTTAATTCATACGCTTTGAGGGCAATTCTCAAGCCTCCTAAGTCACCAATATTCTCGCCAAGGGTAAATTCGCCGTTAACGTGCAAATCTTTAAAGGGTTTAAACTTATTATATTGTTTGACCAATTGTTTAGTCCGCTTCTTAAACTCTTGTTGATCTGCGTCAGCCCACCAATTTCGCAATACCCCATCACCATCGAAGGTACTTCCCACATCATCAAAGCCATGACCTATTTCATGGCCAATTACAGCTCCAATAGCACCGTAATTAACAGCATCATCTGCGTCTATGTTAAAAAATGGTGGTTGTAATATTCCAGCTGGAAAGACAATTTCATTCGCTGGTGGGTTATAATAGGCATTCACGGTTTGCGGAGTCATATACCATTCATTTTTCTGCACTGGGCCTGGTTGTTTTTCAAGTAACTGCTGCCACTGAAGTTCATCAGAGCGCTTAATATTTCCGATTAAGTCTGATTTAGCAATCTGAAGCTGTGAGTAGTCTTTC
Source organism: Aliiglaciecola aliphaticivorans (assembly GCF_054782055.1). Lineage (NCBI taxonomy): Bacteria > Pseudomonadati > Pseudomonadota > Gammaproteobacteria > Alteromonadales > Alteromonadaceae > Aliiglaciecola > Aliiglaciecola aliphaticivorans. Next base: position 26,712 of record NZ_BAAGTF010000011.1, on the reverse strand, counting down.
CATTCATCGGGATAACCAATTTTAACTGTGAACTTTGATAATTTATCCAAGGCTTCAGTTTTGGTGGCGTCAGACATCCAATCGAGATTTTTGATACTGGTTTCGTATGTTGCTAATAGGTTATTAACCATATCTAACATTCGTGCCTTGGCGTCAGGGGAAAAATGTTGTTTCACATAAACTTCGCCCACTACCTCGCCTAGGTGATCATTAACAAAACTAACTCCTCTGCGCCATCTTGGTTTCTGTTCTTCAACACCGTTGAGTACTTTGCTGAAAAACGCGAAATGTGCCTTATCTAAATCAGTGGTTAAATAGGAGGCGGTTTGATTGATAACCATCCATTTTAGATAGGTTTTCCAAGTTGATAAGGGGGTTTTGGCAATAATATTGTCCAAGGCTTCCATATAATCTGTTTGCAGGAAGACTAGTGCATCTAAATCCGAAAGCCCTAGTTCTGCTAGCATGATGGGCCAATCAAAATTAGGCATTAGTTCTGAAAGTTTACTCACTGGTACTTTGTTATACTGGGCCGCAATATCCCGCGTTTTTTCTTTTTTCAGATGTTTAGAGGCGAGTTTTGTTTCTAGATCTACAATAATTTTTGCACTTTTTTTGGGATCTTCCAGGCCCACTAATTCCAACATTTTGACTATGTGTTTTTGGTATTTACCTTTTATTTCCTGATACGACCCTTTGCTGCTTGTGTAGTATTCTCTGTCGGGTAGGCCTAAACCAGCCTGCCACGAATGAATCATATAGAAATTTGGGTTTTTCATATCAATATATTGTTCAATGACGAAAGGTGTACCAAAGCTATGTATGTTGGCATATGCAAAATAACTCGCTAACTGTTGATGGTTTTCTATTGCATCTATTTTGCTAAATTCGGGGGTAAGGGGGGCAAGTCCTATTTTGTCTCGTGTATTCATGTCTGTATATGAGGTGTATAAGTCACCTACTTTTTGCTCACTACTGCCTTCTTTAAAGTTACCCTGTGACGCATTTTGGATGATAGCCAATACGTTTTCCTGGGCTTCATCTGCGAGTAATTGAAAGGAGTTTAGGCCTGTTTTATCGGCAGGAATTTCTACCTTGTCCAGCCATTTCCCATTAGCAAATCGATAAAAATCATCTCCTGGTTTAACTTCTTTATCTATATTATCCAAAATAATCCCTGAACTAGGGAGTTGAGTGGACACTTCTGCTTCCTTTGGGGACGGAATTTCAGTAGGAGGTTGTTCAATTTTAGGCGCAATCACTATGGGTGACTCTTCCACTTCAGGTGGCTCTGACAGATCTTTTACAGGAGTTTCATCTTGCGGTGATTCCGTCTGAGAGTTTGCCTTTTTAGGCTCTTCTGGCTGAGTTTCTTGTTGTTCAGAAACTTCGACTGGAGCGGGATCAGAGCAACCCCAGAGAAAAACAAACACCGTGAGTATTAAACAATAATATTTCATCAAACTCTCTTACGCTAGGTTGTAAACCAATAAAATGTATATTTGAATCGATTCTACAATCCAATTTATGCATGAATCGATTGAATGTTCTTTGAGTTGAAGAGCAAAACAGCAATTTCATTTGCACTTCCTAGAATTATGCCAGTACTAAGTATATAAGATGTATAATCTGTTTGGACTTAATTGGTTTAGAGCATGTTAGCCAAGTCTTACACCTTCAAGTTTTTCTAAAACTGTTTTTACTTAGTTGCAAAGCCTCAATAATCAACAGACGTAAAACAACGCTACATCTGAACTTATTTCTAATTATGCAATATTTGAGTTAACTTACCACTACAGACTATTTCCGTACAAAGGAATATTAATGAATGCTACTATTATCGCTCTGCTTGGATACATTAGCTGGACGTTACTTTTACTTATCCTATTAGCGGCCTATAGAACCATTTTAGTGAGCCAAAAACAACGATTACCCAATCAGTTTAAAGCGGACGGTTCTGATTCACCTGATTTTGGGCAACGACTCACTCGAGCTCACCTTAATTGTGCAGAAAGCTTTGTATTGATTGGCGGAACTATGCTGGCGGCGCTAGCGACAAACGCCTCTGCCATTACAGATACGTTGGCGTATTACTTGCTGGCAGCAAGATTAGGACAATCTGTTGTTCATCTTGTCTCGACCTCAGTGATGGCTGTTCAGATTCGATTTGTATTTTTCCTCATTCAAATTGGAATTTGTATTTATTGGCTGTTCAAGCTTGTGACAAATTTTGCGTATTAATATTTCTAAAAAATAAAAAGGTGATTATTTATGCTCGATATGAATTTATTCAAACAAATTTCCCCATGTGAATATGCTGACGCATTACCTCGAGAGCAATTTATTGATTATAAAATATCAAGTCTTTGGCCACAGCCACCGCGTATTGCTGGTCCGGCATTTACGGTAAATTGCGAACCTGGTGATCACCTAATGCTGCACGCGGCAATATATGAAGCTTCGCCGGGGGATATCATTGTAGTGAAGTCTGACCCTCAGTATGCTGCCGCCGGCGGAAATGTTTGTGCAATTGCGAAAGAAAGAGGTATTGCGGGTTTTGTTATTGATGGTGTCATTCGCGACCTAGCCGAAACCCGAGATATACAATTTCCTGTGTTTGCCCGTGGGGTTATCCCTTATCCAGGGTCGAAAAAAGCGTATTCGCCGTTGAATCAAACTATTAAATGCGGTGGTGTAACTGTCAACCCCGGTGATATTGTGATTGCTGATGAAGAAGGTATTGCTGTTGTGCCTAAAGACCAAGCTGAGTCAGCCTATGAAATTGCAAAAGCGCGCACCGACAAAGATGCACAAACTTCATTACAACAATGGCAGGACAATCATAAGCGTAATATTGATAATATTATTTCGAAACTCAAATAGACTCTAGTTGGAACCTGAATGTTTTCATTTTTCGAACGGTTGACTCAACCGTTCCCTGTTGAACACCCCACAACTCCGCCTAAAACCCTTATTGCTTTTTGTCGTCATTACACTAAAGGAATGTGGCCGGTTATTTTTACGGTATCGCTTTTAGCCGCGTCGGTCGCTGCCTTAGAAGTTTCGTTATTTGGTTATGTTGGTCAGCTTGTTGACTGGCTTTCAAACCGGGACCCCAAGACCTTTATTCAGCAAGAAAGCACCAGCTTGATTTGGATGGGATTGGTTATTTTGGTGATATTACCTTGTTTAGTGGTATTGCAATCATTGCTGACCCACCAAACTTTGTTGGGTAATTATCCAATGAAGATACGTTGGCAAGCACATCGCTATTTACTAGGGCAAAGTATTGGCTTTTTCCAAAATGAATTTGCAGGTCGTGTAGCAACAAAAGTGATGCAAACCGCTTTGGCAGTTCGCGAAGCGGTAATGAAATCACTGGATATTTTTGTTTATGTGAGTGTTTATTTTATCAGTATTCTGGTGTTGGTATTTTCCATTGATTGGCGCTTAACTGTGCCTTTGCTCGCTTGGTTACTTACTTACATTATCATTCTACGAACTTTTATTCCTCGCCTTAAAAAAGTATCGCAAAAACAAGCAGATGCCCGCTCGATCATGACCGGCAGAATCGTTGATAGTTATACCAATATTATGACGGTAAAACTTTTTTCCCACAGCCAGCGGGAATCTGAATATGCGCGAGAGGGAATGAGCGGTTTTTTGCATACTGTTTATCCACAAATGCGGTTAGTTACAACACTTTATGGATTCGTTTGGTTCTCTAACGCTTTACTGGTTTTTAGTGTTAGCGCGCTAGCTATTTATTTGTGGATAAATCAATTGGTAACGCCAGGGGATTTGGCGGTCGCCATTAGCTTGTGTCTAAGGCTCAATGGTATGGCTCAATGGATAATGTGGGAAGTCTCTTCATTGTTTGAAAATATTGGTACTGTTCAAGATGGTATTAACACCTTGGCCAACGATGTTGCGGTGAAAGACGCACCTGATGCGTCTAATTTAAAGGTTAGTGGTGGTGCCATTGAATTTAAAAATATCGATTTTGGCTATGCTGGACCCGAAGGCAAGCCCATAGAAGTATTTAAACAGTTAAACTTGTCCATAAAGCCGGGTGAAAAAGTCGGATTAGTTGGCCGTTCTGGTGCGGGTAAATCTACCTTGGTTAATCTTTTGCTAAGATTCTTTGATGTGCAAAATGGCAATATACTTATTGATGGGCAGGAAATTAAACAGGTCACTCAAGAAAGCTTGCGAGCCAATATCAGCATGGTGACCCAAGATACTTCCCTTTTACATCGCTCCGTAAGAGAAAATATTATTTATGGCCGCGCTGATGCAACAGAAGAGCAAATGCAAATTGCCGCAAAACAAGCGGAAGCTGATGAGTTTATTCAGCAGCTTTCTGACTTGAACGGCAATGTTGGTTATGACGCTCAAGTGGGAGAGCGGGGAGTAAAATTATCTGGAGGTCAACGACAACGGATCGCCATTGCCAGAGTTATGTTGAAAGACGCACCTATTTTAATCTTAGATGAGGCAACTTCGGCATTAGACTCTGAAGTGGAAGCCGCTATCCAACAATGCTTGAACCAAGTTATGGTAGATAAAACCGTGCTCGCTATTGCCCATCGACTATCTACGATTGCGCAAATGGATCGCTTGTTAGTATTAGAGCAAGGAAGAATTGTCGAATCGGGTAGTCATAGCGAACTCTTGGCGCAAAATGGTATCTATGCAAAGCTATGGTCCCATCAAACAGGCGGTTTTATTGGTGTGGATTAATATTCACAGCCACCAAGCAATATCAATATTTTGATGACTCTTCTGGTGTTCTAACGGAATAATTGAATTGGCAGCTGAATTATTTAGTTCACCCGTTGCGTGAGATTATCTGAGTTATAAGTTCATTCTAAGCGCGTAGAAGTGAAGCAAAGGTGTTTGCTTGCAGTTGTTTGTTCCCTAGCTGTATTGAACAATTGCAACTCACGAAAACATCCTTCTCCTTAAAGTTGTTTTAGTACTGGCATTTTACGTCATGGAAACTCATTTTTACTTGAATAGCGGCGCTCAATGAGTATAATACGCGTCCCTCCTTGTGTGACTCCAAATTTTCCAATAAAAAATTGGTTGAAATCACAAGGTTGGTGTAACCGAAATTTGTTAGGGGTGTAGTTCCAATTGGTAGAACAGCGGTCTCCAAAACCGATGGTTGGGGGTTCGAATCCCTCCACCCCTGCCAATTTTCGTCAGAGCACATAAATTTGAATTTAAACATACTGGTTTTCTTGAAACACAATTGACCAGTATTTATTACGGAAGTAAGAATATGAGCGAAAAAGCAGAATCACCATCCAATTCATTGGATATGCTCAAATGGTTGATTATCGTCTTGATCTTGGGCGGAGTAATAGCTGCTAATACCTATTATCAAGAAATTTCTGTGCTTTATCGTGCACTTGCTGCTGTAGCATTGGTAGTGATTGCCGGCTTTATTGCCAGCAGTACGGTAAAAGGTAGCGCATTCTTAACTTTTGCAAAAGAATCTCGAGTTGAAGTTCGTAAAGTTGTTTGGCCAACAAGGCAAGAAGCAACAACGACGACTTTGATCGTTTTAGCGGCTACCGCTTTTATGTCTATTGTGCTTTATCTCCTAGATATGGCCATTGTGGAAATCGTATCTTTTATAACCGGTTTAGGAGTGTAAATCATGTCTGATAAAAAATGGTATGTAGTTCAAGCATTTTCTGGTTATGAAGGTCGTGTTCAAAAAACCTTAATTGAACATATTAAAATGAACGGCATGGAAGATTACTTTGGTGAGATACTTGTTCCTACCGAAGAAGTCGTTGAAATGCGTGCAGGTCAAAAGCGTAAAAGCGAACGCAAATTTTTCCCAGGCTATGTGCTTGTTGAAATGGAAATGAATGAAGAGTCTTGGCATTTAGTGAAAAGCGTTCCTAGAGTGTTAGGCTTTATTGGTGGGACATCAGACCGTCCTATGCCTATTTCTAAGAAAGAAGCGGATGCAATACTTAATCGTTTGGAAGAGTCAGTCGACAAGCCAAAACCAAAAACCTTGTTCGAACCAGGCGAAGTGGTTCGCGTTACCGATGGTCCTTTTGCAGATTTCAACGGTGTTGTCGAAGAAGTCGATTACGAAAAAAGCCGCTTGAAGGTGTCAGTACTTATTTTTGGTCGCTCTACACCAGTAGAACTAGAATTCGGCCAAGTCGAAAAAGGGTGAAGGAGGCTGAATTTAGCTTCGTAGAAGCGTTAGCCGACTGAACGACTGGCATGGATGTCAGGCTGGAATCCAGCCACAGGATGTGCACGAAGAGACGACGTTGGGTCGTCTTTTTTGTTTCTATAACTAGCGAATTGGACGACCGAAACGAAGTTTCGCAGCTTGCTGAACGACCGACATGGGTAAAGCTGGTCTTATTAGGAGCGAAGCTCCGTCCAGCTGCACGACCGCTCAAGGACGTGCGGGCTGGACGTCATACCAAGGACGGGTCAGCATGGGTTTTGTATATTACTAATAATTTCATTGAAGTGAATAGCTGGAACCAAGCCACAGGATGTGTACGAAGAGACGACGTTGGGTCGTCTTTTTTTTTGTAGCATGGTCTTTAGGCCATGGACTTCCAATTTATTTGCGGGGCTAAAGCACCCGCCTACAGGGAATGTATTTGTAGCATGGTCTTCAGGCCATGGATTTTGAATTTATATGCGGGGCTAAAGCACCCGCCTACAGGCCATGATTTTTGAATTTATTCGCGGGGCTAAAGCACCCGCCTACAGGCCATGGGTTTCGAATTTATTCGCGGGGCTAAAGCACCCGCCTACAGGCCATGGGTTTTGAATTTATTCGCGGGGCTAAAGCACCCGCCTACAGGCCATGGGTTTTGAATTTATTTGCGGGGCTAAAGCACCCGCCTACAGGCCATGATTTTCGAATTTATTCGCGGGGCTAAAGCACCCGCCTACAGGCCATGATTTTCGAATTTATTCGCGGGGCTAAAGCACCCGCCTACAGGCCATGGATTTTGAATTTATTTGCGGGGCTAAAGCACCCGCCTACAGGCCATGGATTTTCAATTTATTCGCGGGGCTAAAGCACCCGCCTACAGAGAAAAACACAAAAAAAATCCCCACAACAGTTAAGTTTGTGGGGAGAAACTCTAATCAAGTTTCAAAGAGGTTATTCGTTGGTAATAGACTGCCCATGTTCCAATGTTGCTTTTTCCGAAGGAGAAAGAATTTGGATGGGCATGTTTGCCCAATTTTCTGGTGGCAATTCTGGAACCGTCTTGTTATATCTGCTTTGCTTATCCAAATTGCTAAGGCTTAGCCTTAAGCTTTTAGTTACAGGTTGTTCAATCACTTCGCATGGACAGATGAAAATGCCGTGCTTGCGCGATAAAATCCCCAATTTCAAGCTACTCGAATAATGAATAATGGGTGCACCTAAAATGAGTCCGATTAACACTGGAGCTAACCACCAAAACAGTAATGGAGTTAGATACCAAGTTAATGCTCCCCAAAAAATTGCAACTGTGGTCGCTGCCCATGTCCGTTTAAAAGCTTCGGACCATGGAACTGTTCTGCCTTCTCGGCTTTGAGCGTTCCAACTTACATTTTTTCCAGCTAAAGCATTTAAAACAAAATAGGCATGGTAAGCCATCATCAATGGAGCTATTACGATGGCAACGACAATTTCGATCAATGTACTTGCAACGAGTTTGGATGCTCCACCAAACTCATAGCTACGATAAACCAAAGCATGAATTAAACTTAAAAATTTTGGCCCGATAAGCAGTACAGCGGTTGCGAAGAGCAAAGCAAAAATAGAATCGGATTTATCCACCGGCCAAGCAGGAAACAATTGATGTGTCGCGGTAAAAAACACCTCATCAGAAGCCGCTCTAACAGTCGCGTCAATCGTACTAAGCAGCAATAAGACAAACCATACTAACGATGATACATAGGCGAATGCCCCCAAAACAAAATGTAGCTTACTGATGTTTTTCAAACCTGAAGTTTTAAGTAAACCAATATGTTGAAGGTTGCCCTGTACCCAGCGTCTATCTCTTGTTGCATAGTCAATAATATTGCTCGGTACCTCTTCATAACTGCCTTCAAGATCAGCCAGTAAATATACATGCCAGCCAGCTCGCCTTAATAGAGCGGCTTCTACGAAATCATGACTTAAAATCTCGCCACCAAAGGGCACATCACCGGATAAGTGGGGGAGACCACAGGACGCCATAAATGCATCAATTCTAATAATCGCATTATGACCCCAGTAGTTGGCTGTATCAGTCTGCCAAAATGCCTGACCGGCAGCTAACGTTGGACAGTACAAACTAGAGGAAAATTGTAAAAAACGACCAAAAAGGGTGTTTTGCCTAATTGGAATAGGGACTGTTTGAATAAGCCCAGCCTTCGGATTACTCTGCAGAGTTTTAACTAAAGTAAGCATGCTATCTGCTGTCATCAAACTGTCTGCGTCCAACACAATCATCGATTGATAGTTAGCTCCCCAACGCTCACAAAAGTCTTTTACATTACCCACTTTGCGGTCAGTGTTTTTTTCTCTGCGTCGATAAAACATATGTGAAGCAGTATCGGTTCCCATTCTTGCAATTAATTTATTCCAAGCTACTAGCTCAGCTTCTATCAATGGTTTCTGTTGAGTGTCACTTAACATGTAAAAATCAAAACTTGCTAAGTTTCCTGACTTTTCGATTTCCTTCACACACGCTTCAAAACCAGACATGATGCGATTGGTGTCCTCGTTGTATACCGGCATGATAATGGCTTGGCGATGTCGAGTATCTAACTGGCCCGATTCTGCTTTATCTATGGACTTTTGTAAGGTTACAGGATCGCGTCGTAGCATCAGCAGTGTGAAACCAATAATAGCGCTCCAAAATGCCGCTGAGATCCAAACAAAGGTCAGGGTGAATAAGAAAAGAAGGACGATTTCAATCGCCGTAAACCCATCCACTGAAAATATATCCGTCATTGCCCAACTGCCGGTAATTGCCGTAAGCAAAACAAAAAAACCGTAGGCGTACTTTCGAGCCCCTTTTGCTGATGCTTTTATAAAGTGTTCATTCGCTACAGAAGACATTTGAACTCCTTTTAGTTGATTATTCGATTTCATTCTTGTTCCAAACGTAATTCCAGACTTCACTAATTGTTTTGCCCCTAAGGCTCAGAGAAAGTCTCATATCCACAGCTCTATCTTGGTCAGCTTTGAGTGTATAGGACACTCTCCAGCTCTTTTTATCGGGCAGTTGACGAACAACTAGCTCGTCATATTCACCACCATTTACTTGCAAATTAGCTTGGATAGGCACGTTTTGAGTTAACTTGGTTAATTGCTTCGCAGAAAAATCTACGATAATTTTACGCACTGTTTTTGCTGCTGGATTATCTTCACCAGGTAAAGCTGCCCAGCTATTTTTTGCCCGTATCACAGTCGCTAAGTTATTTTGATTTAGATCGCCAGATACAGTGGTTAAGGTGTAGTTAAACTCCCTTGTCTGTCCTTTCTTCAACGGGGCATTAGGCACCCAATAACTTACAATATTATCGTTAGTCTCTGAATTGGTTGGGATTTCAACAAGTTCTAAGCGACCTGCTCCCCAATTGTTATCAGGTCTTACCCAAATACCAGGGCGGTTGTGGTAGTTAGCTTCAATATCTGAGTAGTGTTCAAATTCAATATCTCTTTGCAACAAACCGAACCCTTGCGGTTGATTGTCTTGCATTGAGGTGACCTGCAGTGTCTTGGGATTGTTGAGTTGACGCCAAATTTGTTCGCCTTGAGAGTTGATCATTAACAAGCCGTCGGAATCGTGTACTTCAGGTCTGAAATCGTCAAAGTATTTGGTAGTGGTTTCACTGGATAACAACATGCTAGTCAGTGGTGCGACCCCCAGTTTTTCTACGTCTGTTCGCGCATAAACCTGGCTGTTCACCTTAACCTCAGTAACAAGACCTGCGGTTAACTCAAATCGGTATGCGCCTGTAACAGATTCGCTTTCAAGCAAAGCGTAGATAACTAAGTTGTCAGCTTCTTCTTCGGGTTCAATTACCCAAAAGCGAGTAAACTCGGGAAACTCCTCACCAGATGCATGGGCGGTATTGATAGCAAGCCCCCTAGCGGATATTCCGTAAACTTGCCCTGGTCCAACGATTCGGAAGTAAGAAGCCCCAAGGAAGACAGCCAATTCATCTTTATAATTCGGAGTATTTAACGGGTAATGAACCCTAAACCCTGCAAAACCAGCATCGGGAGGCGCGATACCTTGCAATGGTAAGGCTTCATTTTCATATATGAATTTATCACCCTTAAAAGTAACTGTGTTACTTCCAGCATTACTATCTACCAAACGAAGCATTACCGGACTTTTGTAAAGAAAACCAGGGTGAAACAATTGCAGTTCAAAGTTTGATTTATCTTTCCAAATTGCTTTTTGCGGGTTAAAGCGTATGTTTCTATATTCACTATAGGTCATTTCTGCCAATTCTTTAGGCAATGTGCTGACGGGCTTTTGATATTCTTCGGTTGATAATTTCTGGGCTTGTCCCTTCACCATTTCAAAGGTAATTTTATCAACATTTGGTTTAGACACTGTATTTTCAGGTTTAACTTCTTTTTCTGGCTGCTGTGCAGTAGCGAGCTGGGAAGGAAGTAGTAAAGAACCGGACAGGGTTAACCCAAGGCCCAACAAAAGGGTTGCCTTTAAAGATGTTTTTTTCTCCATTTTTCTGTTGGCTTTTTTTGTAACCAAATTTCGCATTTCTATCCTACCTATGATTGGTTTCTGCCCAATTGAATTGCGTTTACTAGAAAACGTCATGGGAAATAACGGGTGTTAGTTGGGACTATGCAGAAACTAGACCAGAAAAATCATTTACCACTATTTAATGAAAGTAAGATGATGTTTTTCTCCTATCCTATTGTTTTTATTTGTAAATATATTTAATTGCCACGGTGTGGGTAACTCGTAAATATTTTCTAACGGAGATTTGGTGTAGTTAATTGCTCGATACCTTAGTTTAATGTCTGTAAAAACAGACATGTCATTAAGGCTGGCTAAGAAATTAACTAAAACGTCGATAAACTGCGAGGTGTAGGCGGTGTATCAAATCAGGAACAGTTAGCTTTTCACTATGGCTTGAAGTTCTAATACAGTACTCTTAAAAAATCTAAATCTCTGTTTCTTAGCCTTATTAAGGATTGAACGAGATTTTAGGGAGGATCAATATTAAGTAAAATGGAAAGCAGTTTTTGTAAAAATTTCACTAGACGAAAAATGACTAGTGAGTAACTGCGAATAAGGCTATTGACCCACTCAAAACATTTAATTTAATATCTTCTACCTGTTACTGCTTGATAAATTTAATGATACTTTTTCTCAGGTGAGTGGATTTTAGACTCTCTAAAAGGACTTAAAGAATGTTTTCAAAGAAACAAACCGCTAAGAGATTTTTTTCTATAGCTTTGGCCTTGCTGCTTGCTCATTCAAAAGCGTTGCTCGCGCAACCAAGCAATACAGAGAAGCTATTGAATGTTGAAAAGGAAAACGTCGAACAAATTGATGTTGTTGGAACTAAGCCTCTATATTTCTATCGTCAGCAAATGGCGAAAACCGAACTTAATTTTTATGATGCGTTTAATGATCTGGTGGAAGACCCGAAATTTAAAGTTAAATGCAAAAAACAGAGAAAAGAGGGGACTGGGCGAATTACCCAGAGAGCCTGTTATCCACAATATTTTCTAGCAAGAAAGTCGAAGCTTACTGAGATTGCAATGCGAGCTAGGGTTGCGTTGCCATCAGATGATGATGTTGCGATGCAAGTTCAACAAGAAAAGAAAGCTTCGCTAGCTTATGCTGAAAAGTTGATTGAGGGTAACCCCGCATTAAAACAGCGATTACTCGAGATGTATGAGGCAAAACAACTATACTTTTCTAAACGGCAGATTGAAAAGGGGGAATAGTCATAAGTCTTATAAAACCCTTGACCACTGCTTTGCTCATGTAAAGTGCCTAACAGCCATGACAGTGAGTAAATTCAAACCAAATTCTCTAACGCAAACAACAATTTTACATAAACAATTTTAAATCTTCAAATAAGGGTTGCGTAGTTTAGATATGTAATCTATAATTCGCGACCGTTAATTTTTAAGGGAAGCCGATTGAGCAAACAATCTCTATGTTTTGCGAGGCGATAGACCCAAATTTGAGAGAGATATAATGGCTAAAAAAATCACAGGCTTAATTAAGCTTCAGGTTGCAGCTGGTTCTGCTAATCCTAGTCCACCAGTTGGCCCTGCATTAGGTGCTAAAGGTGTTAACATCATGGAATTCTGTAAAGCGTTTAACGCCTCTACAGAGAGCCTTGAAAAAGGTGCACCAGTACCTGTAGTTATTACTGTTTATGAAGACCGTTCATTTACCTTTGAAACCAAAACTCCACCTGCATCTTTCTTATTGAAGAAAGCAGCCGGTATTAAGAGTGGTTCTGGCCGTCCTAACACTGAAAAAGTGGGTAAAGTGACGCGCGCGCAATTAGAAGAAATTGCAAAAACTAAAGAACCTGACCTGACTGCAGCCGATCTTGATGCAGCTGTTCGTACCATCGCTGGCTCTGCACGCAGCATGGGCTTGGTAGTAGAGGGATAAGACATGGCTAAATTAACAAAACGTATGCGCACTATTCGTGAGAAAGTTGACGCAACTAAAGAATACGAAATTAATGAAGCAGTTGCTTTATTGAAAGAACTAGCTACTGCAAAGTTCGCTGAAAGTGTAGATGTTTCAGTTAACCTTGGTATCGATGCTCGTAAATCTGACCAAAACGTTCGTGGCGCAACTGTGCTACCAAATGGTACTGGTAAAGAAGTACGTGTAGCCGTATTTACTCAAGGCGCTAATGCAGAAGCAGCTAAAGAAGCCGGTGCTGACATCGTTGGTATGGAAGATCTTGCTGATCTAGTTAAAAAAGGCGAAATGAACTTCGACGTAGTGGTTGCTTCTCCAGATGCAATGCGTGTTGTTGGTCAGTTGGGTCAAATCTTAGGTCCTCGTGGACTTATGCCTAACCCTAAAACTGGCACAGTAACGCCAGACGTTGCAACAGCAGTTAAGAATGCTAAAGCGGGTCAGGTTCGTTACAGAAATGACAAAAATGGAATTATCCATGCAAGCATTGGTAAAATTGCGTTTGAAGCAAACCAAATTCAAGAAAATCTTGATGCCTTGTTAGAAGCCCTGAAGAAAGCTAAGCCTTCTTCTGCTAAAGGTACATTCTTCAAGAAAGTTAGCCTTAGCACCACTATGGGTGCTGGTGTAACACTTGATCCAGTTAGCCTAGGCTTGAAATAAATTTCCAATTAGATAACTCAGTTATCTAACTTGGCTTATGAGCTAACGCTCATCTCTCTAAAGGTTATGGGTTGGAGCTGTTTTTAACTTAGTTAAGAATCATGCTCCCGTCCAAGACCGCAGGTGCGAAATAGTAGGTGAAGTAAGAGAGCTCCTACATTAAATATTTCGCTTAATACGTAAAATGCCTGCGCAGACGGTGATTTCGACTCAGACTCTCTGGGGAAACGAACACCGTAGAGCGGTAAGTCAGCGAGCACTGTTTGGCAGTATTCAATGATTTATCAATCTGGAACTCTGAATGCGAAATCGATAGAAATTGCATTCAGCTAACAAGAGGTGAACTCAGTGGCACTAGGTTTAGCAGCAAAAAAAGAGATCGTAGCAGAAGTAAGTGAAGTTGCATCTCAAGCTCTATCCGTTGCCGTCGCTGAATACCGTGGGATGGAAGTTTCAGAACTGACTGACCTGCGTGTTAAAGCTCGTGAGCAAGGCGTATTTCTTAAAGTAGTACGTAATACACTTGCAAAACGTGGTTTAGCAGACAGTAAGTTTTCTGATATTGATGAAGCTTTAACTGGTCCTTTGATTTACGGATTTTCATTAGACGCACCTGGCGGTGCAGCACGTCTATTTAAAGATTTCGCTAAAGAGAATGACAAGCTTAAAGTAACAGCACTTTCAATTGGTAGTGGTTTATTGGGTCCAGAGAAATTGGACGCAGTTGCTTCACTTCCAACTCGCGACGAAGCACTAGCAAAATTACTTGCTACCTTCAAAGCACCTGCCGAGAAATTCGTTCGTACAATCAACGAAGTTCCAGGCAAGTTTGTGCGTGTATTGGCGGCGATCAAAGACGAAAAATAATTTTCGTGTTTGGCATTAACAAATTTTTTAACATTTAACCCCAGGAGTTTAGAGAAAATGGCTCTAACTAAAGATGATATATTAAACGCGATTGCTGAAATGCCAGTTATGGAATTGGTAGAGTTAATCGAAGCAGCTGAAGAAAAATTCAACGTTTCTGCTGCAGCAGCTGTTGCTGTTGCTGGTCCTGCTGTAGCTGCTGAAGCTGCTGCAGAGCAAACAGAATTTGACGTAGTAATGACTTCTTTTGGCGGCAATAAAGTTGCTGTTATCAAAGCAGTACGTGGCGCAACTGGCCTAGGCCTTAAAGAAGCTAAAGATGTTGTTGAATCAGCACCTAAAGCTATCAAAGAAGGTTTGGCTAAAGAAGAAGCTGAAGCACTTAAAGCTGAACTTGAAGCAGCTGGCGCAGAAGTGGAACTTAAGTAATTTGTCTGTTGACAGATTACTTGCCTGAAAAGGCTCGGGCTGGTGATTATTTAATCACCAGCCTTTTTGCGCTGTAGGATAGGGCATTTATACCCTTTAGAACTATCCTTCGATTTGATGCGCAAACGTGGTTGAAAAGTAACATAAAACCAATAAGTTAAGTGTTAAAACTTTAGAAAAATTGGTGTATGCTTGAAAATCACGCCGCAAAGGGTGCTTGAAGTTTGTTTAGTAAAAGCGCTTTACTAGGCAAGTTGGGTCAAAAATCAGAATGCTGAGGAACCCATGGTTTACTCCAATAGCGAAAAGAAACGTATCCGTAAGGATTTTGGCAAACGCCCGCAGGTATTAGAGATACCTTACCTTCTTTCAATCCAGCTCGATTCTTTTAAGAAGTTTATCGACATCGATGTTGACGGTCATTATGGACTAGAAGCTGCTTTTAGATCAGTTTTCCCCATAAAAAGTTATTCAGGTAATTCTGAATTACAATATGTGAGCTACCGATTAGGTGAACCTGTTTTTGACGTTAAAGAATGTCAAATTCGAGGTGTCACTTTTTCTGCGCCACTTAGGGTAAAACTTCGTCTAGTGTTGTTCGATAAAGAAGCCGCTCCTGGAACGGTTAAGGATATCAAAGAGCAAGAAGTTTACATGGGTGAAATACCACTCATGACTGAAAACGGTACTTTTGTGATCAATGGAACTGAGCGCGTTATCGTGTCTCAACTTCACCGTTCACCTGGTGTGTTCTTCGATCATGATAAAGGAAAAACACACTCATCAGGTAAAGTGCTTTATAACGCACGAGTTATTCCTTACCGTGGTTCTTGGTTAGACTTCGAATTTGACCCGAAAGATAATTTATATGTTCGTATCGATCGTCGCCGTAAATTACCAGCGACTATCATGTTACGTGCATTGGAAATGCCCACTGAAGAAATTCTAGATGTGTTCTTTGATAAAGATCTCATCAAGATAGTGGACGATAAATTCATGATGGACATCGTGCCTGAACGTTTACGTGGTGAAACTGCACAGTTTGACATCATGGACGGAGAAGGAAATGTTCTAGTAGAAACGGGTCGTCGTATTTCTGCTCGTCATACTCGTGCTCTTGAAAAAGCAAAAGTCACTGAATTAGAAGTACCAGCTGAGTTTCTTGTTGGTCGGGTAATCGCCAAAGACTATATTAATGAAGAAACCGGTGAAGTAATCGTCTCTGCGAATGACGAACTGACAGTGGAAACACTGGAAGCGTTGTTAGCCTCTGACCTTACCTCATTCGATACACTTTATATCAATGAGTTAGATCACGGTGCTTATATATCAGATACCCTACGTATTGATAGTTCAACAAATCGCCTCGAAGCATTAGTTGAAATTTATCGTATGATGCGTCCTGGTGAGCCACCCACTAAAGATGCTGCGGAAACCTTATTTGGTAACTTATTCTTCTCTGACGATCGTTATGATTTGTCGGCTGTAGGTAGAATGAAGTTTAACCGACGTCTTGGTCGCGAAGAATTAATTGGCGAAGGTACCCTAGATAAAGAAGATATCATTGCGGTAATGAAGCAATTGATTACCATCCGTGATGGTAAAGATGAAGTTGATGATATCGATCACTTAGGTAACCGTCGTATTCGTTCTGTTGGTGAAATGGCCGAAAATCAATTCCGAGTTGGTTTAGTACGTGTAGAGCGTGCAGTTAAAGAGCGCCTAAGTTTAGGTGATCTTGATGCTATAATGCCACAAGACCTTATTAACGCTAAGCCAATCTCGGCAGCTGTTAAAGAGTTCTTTGGCTCAAGCCAATTATCTCAGTTTATGGATCAAAACAACCCGCTTTCAGAAGTGACGCACAAACGTCGTATTTCTGCTTTAGGCCCAGGTGGTTTGACCCGTGAACGCGCAGGTTTTGAAGTTCGAGACGTACATCCGACTCACTATGGTCGTGTTTGTCCAATCGAAACGCCTGAAGGACCAAACATCGGTTTGATCAACTCACTTTCGAGTTTTGCTCGTACCAATGACTTTGGTTTCCTTGAAACACCTTATCGTAAAATTGTTGACGGTGTTGTGACTGACGATATCGATTACCTTTCTGCTATTGAAGAAGGGCAATTCGCCATCGCACAGGCAAACGTTGTGTTAGACGATGATGGTAAACTAACGGAAGAGCTTATCCCTTGCCGCTACCGTGGTGAGACTACTTTGATGCAAATTGAAGACATCAAGTATATGGATGTATCTCCACAGCAAATCGTATCTGTTGCTGCATCAATCATCCCGTTCCTAGAACACGATGATGCTAACCGCGCATTGATGGGTGCAAACATGCAACGTCAAGCTGTACCAACTCTAAAAGCTGATAAGCCTTTAGTTGGAACCGGTATGGAAAAAACGGTTGCTGTTGATTCAGGTGTAACTATTATCGCGAAACGCGGTGGTACTGTTGATTATGTTGACGCAAGTCGCATCGTTATCAAAGTAAATGAAGAAGAAATGACTGCTGGTGAAGCAGGTATTGATATCTACAACCTTACTAAGTACACCCGCTCTAACCAGAATACATGTATTAACCAGAAACCAACTTGTAATGTAGGTGACCCTATTGTTACTGGTGACGTATTGGCCGATGGTCCTTCCACTGATTTAGGTGAGTTGGCGTTAGGTCAAAATATGCGTATCGCATTTATGCCTTGGAATGGTTATAACTTTGAGGATTCTATCCTTATTTCTGAGCGTGTTGCCCAAGAAGATCGCTTCACAACAATTCACATTCAAGAGCTTAGCTGTATTGCTCGTGATACTAAGCTTGGTCCAGAAGAAATTAGTGCTGATATACCTAATGTTGGTGAATCTGCACTTGGTAAACTGGATGAATCTGGTGTGGTTTATATTGGTGCTGAAGTGAAAGGTGGCGACATCTTAGTTGGTAAAGTGACACCTAAAGGTGAAACTCAGCTAACGCCAGAAGAAAAACTTTTAAGAGCCATTTTTGGTGAAAAAGCGTCAGACGTTAAAGATACCTCTTTGCGTGTACCTAACTCTGTTCATGGTACTGTTATTGACGTTCAAGTTTTCACCCGTGATGGTGTTGAAAAAGACAAACGTGCCCTTGAAATTGAAGATATGCAATTACGTCAAGTTAAGAAAGACTTGGGTGATGAGTTCGGTATTTTAGCCGACGGTATATTTGCACGTGCGACTAACCTATTGCTTCGCAATGGCATTGAACAAGCTAAGCTTGACAGTATGCCTCGTGAAAAATGGTTTGATCTCACGCTACAAGATGAAGATGCACAATTAGAGCTTGATCAAATTGCTGAACAACACAGTGAAATTAAACTTGATTTTGATAACAAGTTTGAGATTAAACGTCGCAAAATCACTCAAGGTGATGATTTAGCGCCGGGCGTGTTGAAGATTGTTAAAGTATACTTGGCTGTTAAGCGTCATATTCAACCTGGTGACAAAATGGCTGGTCGTCATGGTAACAAAGGTGTTATCTCGACTATCCAACCAGTGGAAGATATGCCTTATGATGCTAACGGTACTCCCGTAGACATCGTACTTAACCCACTTGGTGTACCTTCGCGGATGAACATCGGTCAGATCCTTGAAACTCACTTGGGCATGGCTGCTCACGGTTTGGGTGTGAAGATTGATCGCATGATCAAAGAGCAAGAAGAATTAGCTAAGCTAAGAAGTTTCTTGAAAGAAGTGTATAGCTCAGGCAAGTCACATCAGGTCGTCGATATTGACAACTTCACCGATGAAGAAGTTAAACGTCTTGCTGAAAACTTGCGTAAAGGTGTGCCAATTGCGACACCTGTATTTGATGGTGCAACAGAGCGAGAAATTAAAGACTTGTTGTTGTTGGCTGATATTCCAGAAAGCGGACAAATCACGTTGTTTGATGGTCGTACTGGCCGTTCGTTCGAGCGTCCTGTAACCGTAGGTTACATGTATATGCTGAAACTTAACCACTTGGTTGATGACAAAATGCATGCACGTTCAACGGGTTCTTACAGCTTGGTTACACAGCAACCATTGGGCGGTAAAGCTCAATTCGGTGGACAGCGTTTCGGTGAGATGGAAGTGTGGGCACTAGAAGCATACGGTGCTGCTTATACCTTGCAAGAAATGCTAACTGTGAAATCCGATGACGTAAATGGTCGTACTAAAATGTATAAAAACATTGTGGATGGCGATCATCGTATGGAACCTGGTATGCCGGAATCCTTCAACGTATTGTTGAAAGAAATCCGTTCTCTAGGTATCAACATCGAATTAGAAGAGCAAAACGATTAGTTTACTCTGATTGATCGAAAGAAAAGAGAGCCTGACTAGCTGAAGTAGTTAGTCAGGTTTTGTAACACCACTCCGCTGGGAGAAAAAAGTGAAAGACTTATTAAAGTTTCTTAAGCAACAGAACAAAACCGAAGAGTTCGATAATATTCGAATCGGTCTTGCTTCTCCGGACATGGTCCGTTCGTGGTCTTTTGGTGAGGTTAAGAAGCCTGAAACCATCAACTATCGTACGTTTAAACCAGAGCGCGATGGCCTTTTCTGTGCCCGCATCTTTGGTCCGGTTAAAGACTATGAGTGTTTGTGTGGTAAATACAAACGCCTTAAACACCGTGGTGTAATTTGTGAAAAATGTGGCGTAGAAGTGACATTGACTAAAGTACGTCGTGAGCGTATGGGTCACATTGAACTGGCTAGCCCAGTTGCCCACATTTGGTTCCTAAAATCATTGCCGTCTCGCATTGGTTTGATGTTAGATATGACATTGCGTGATATCGAGCGTGTACTTTATTTTGAATCTTATGTTGTTACCGAACCTGGTATGACGACTCTTGAGCGTTCTCAACTTCTTACTGAAGAAGAGTACCTAGATTCGTTAGAAGAGCACGGCGATGAATTTGAAGCCAAGATGGGTGCAGAAGCAGTTTTTGAATTGCTAAAAGTGCTTGATGTTGATGCTGACGTTGCCGCGATGCGTGAAGAATTGCCAACTATCAATTCTGAAACCAAGCGTAAGAAAATTACTAAACGTTTGAAGTTGTTAGAGTCATTCCAACAATCAGGCAACAAGCCTGAGTGGATGATCATGACAGTGTTGCCAGTTTTACCACCAGATTTGCGTCCGTTGGTACCACTAGATGGTGGCCGTTTCGCGACTTCAGATTTGAACGATTTATATCGTCGTGTCATTAACCGTAATAACCGTTTGAAGCGTCTACTAGATCTTGCTGCGCCTGATATCATTGTGCGCAATGAAAAACGTATGTTACAAGAAGCGGTTGATGCACTTTTAGATAACGGTCGTCGTGGTCGAGCAATTACCGGTTCTAACAAACGTCCTCTTAAATCTTTGGCCGATATGATCAAAGGTAAACAAGGTCGTTTCCGTCAGAACTTACTAGGTAAACGCGTAGATTATTCTGGTCGTTCTGTAATTACTGTTGGTCCTACTCTTCGTCTACATCAATGTGGACTTCCAAAGAAAATGGCATTGGAATTGTTCAAGCCGTTCATCTATGGAAAATTAGAAGGTCGTGGTCTTGCAACAACCATTAAAGCCGCTAAGAAATTAGTAGAGCGCGAAGCTCCGGAAGTTTGGGACGTTTTAGATGACGTTATCCGCGAACATCCAGTTCTTCTTAACCGTGCACCTACACTTCACCGTTTGGGTATACAGGCGTTTGAACCTATTTTGATCGAAGGTAAAGCGATTCAGTTGCACCCATTAGTGTGTGCGGCCTATAACGCCGACTTCGATGGTGACCAAATGGCGGTACACGTACCGTTAACAATCGAAGCACAGCTTGAAGCGCGTGCCTTGATGATGTCGACCAACAACATCTTGTCACCAGCTAACGGTGAGCCAATCATCGTTCCTTCACAAGACGTTGTATTAGGGTTGTACTATCTTACTCGTGACCGTGTAAATGGTCTGGGTGAAGGTATGGTATTCACCAGCCCTCACGAAGCCGAAAAAGCTTATCGTACAGGTAATGCAGAACTTCACGCTCGCGTGAAAGTACGTATCACCGAATATGATGTTGATGCTGATGGTTCTAAAACTGAAAAAGTAACCCTAACTGATACTACAGTTGGACGTGCTATTTTCTCTTTAATTTTGCCAAAAGGTTTGCCGTTCGAAATTATCAACCAAGCAATGGGTAAAAAGCAGATTTCACGTTTGTTGAATGCTTGTTACCGTGTACTTGGATTGAAAGATACGGTAATTGCTGCTGACCAAATTATGTATACCGGTTTCCACTACGCGATGATCGCGGGTGCATCTGTTGGTATCGATGACATGGTTATTCCTGATGCGAAGAAAGACATCATCGAAGCAGCTGAAGAAGAAGTGTTTGAAATTCAAGAGCAGTTCCAATCAGGTCTTGTTACCGCGGGTGAGCGTTACAACAAAGTAATCGATATCTGGTCTCGTGCAAACGAAGACGTTGCAAAAGCAATGATGTCAAACTTATCAAAAGAATCAGTTAAAAATCGTGACGGCGAAATGGAAGAGCAAGACTCTTTCAACTCAGTGTTTATGATGGCTGACTCTGGTGCTCGTGGTAGTGCCGCTCAGATTCGTCAGTTGGCGGGTATGCGTGGTTTGATGGCAAAACCAGACGGTTCAATCATCGAAACGCCTATTACGGCAAACTTCCGTGAAGGTCTAAACGTACTTCAGTACTTTATTTCTACTCACGGTGCTCGTAAAGGTTTGGCTGATACGGCATTGAAAACAGCAAACTCGGGTTACTTAACTCGTCGTTTGGTTGATGTTGCACAAGATTTGGTTATTAATAACGAAGATTGTGGCACTTTCGAAGGGGTGAAAATGACTCCTCTTATCGAAGGTGGTGACGTTGTAGAACCATTGCGCGAACGTGTATTGGGTCGAGTTGTTGCAGAAGATGTAATTAAACCAGGTACTAACGACGTCTTAGTTGAGCGTAATACGCTGCTAGATGAAGGTTTAGTTGACATGTTAGAAGATAACTCTGTAGACCAAATATTGGTTCGATCAGTTATCACTTGTGACAACGACTTCGGTGTTTGTGCTAGATGTTACGGTCGTGATTTGGCTCGTGGACATATGGTTGGCTTCGGTGAATCTGTTGGTGTTATTGCCGCACAGTCTATCGGTGAACCTGGTACACAGTTAACCATGCGTACGTTCCACATCGGTGGTGCTGCATCAAGAGCATCTGCTGAGAATAGTGTACAAGTGAAAACTACTGGTACATTGAAGTTACACAACGCTAAGTATGTGCGTAACGCTGATGACAAAGTGGTTATCGTTTCACGTTCTACTGAATTAACTGTAATTGACGACCAAGGTCGTGAGAAAGAACGTTATAAAGTACCTTACGGTGCGATTCTTTCTGTTGATGACAACGCGGCGATAAACGCTGGCGATATCATCGCGAACTGGGATCCGCATTCGCATCCAATTATTACCGAACGTAAAGCGAAAATTAGCTTTGCTGACGTTGATGATTCGAATACCGAAATGCAACAAGATGAGTTAACTGGCTTAACGCGTATCGTGGTTAAAGATTTAACCAAAGCGAATGCGAAAGAACCTAAACTTATCCTAGAAAGTGATGAAGTTGGATTACAGGAAATTCGCCTGCCTAGCTTTACTACAATCGAAGCATCTGATGGTATGGCGGCTCGCGAAGGTGACGTGTTAGCACGTATACCTCAGGAAAGTTCGAAAACTCGTGACATCACCGGTGGTCTGCCGCGTGTTGCTGACTTGTTCGAAGCACGTAAGCCTAAAGAGCCTGCGATTCTTGCTGAAGTATCCGGTACTATCGGTTTCGGTAAAGAAACTAAAGGTAAGAAGCGCTTAGTTATTACGCCTAAAGAAGGTGATCATTACGAAGAGATGATCCCTAAATGGCGTCAACTTAACGTGTTTGAAGGTGAATCTGTGGAAAAAGGCGAAGTTATTGCCGATGGTCCAGAATCGCCACATGACATCTTGCGTCTTCGTGGAATCAGTGCAGTTGCAAACTACATTGTGAACGAAGTTCAAGAAGTTTACCGTCTACAAGGGGTTAAAATTAACGATAAGCACATCGAAGTTGTTATACGTCAGATGTTGCGTAAGTGTTTGATTACTCACCCAGGTGATACTCAGTTCCTTGAAGGCGAGCAAGTTGAAGTTGCGAACGTTAGAGTTGCTAACCGTGAAATTGAAAAACAGGGTAAAATCCCTGCTCAGTACGAAACTCAGTTGCTTGGTATTACCAAAGCTTCTCTTTCTACTGAATCATTCATTTCTGCAGCCTCGTTCCAAGAAACAACCCGTGTTCTTACTGAAGCAGCAGTGCAAGGTAAAGAAGATGAGTTGCGTGGTTTGAAAGAAAACGTAATTGTTGGTCGTTTGATTCCAGCAGGAACCGGTTTCTCTTATCACCAAAACCGAGCGAAAATGAAACAAGCTGCTATGATGGTTGAAGAAACCTCAGTATCAGCCTCTGAAGCAGAACTTGCACTAACTGAAGCGTTAAACGCTGAAGCTGGTAACAGTTCAAGCGAAGAGTAACAATATTTAAGAAATTCTTTGGCTAACCGCAGTTAGTCAAAGACTTTTCTTGACAGTTTGTTTTATGATCTATAGAATTCCGCGACCCGAAATTTGCTAACGCAATATTTTGGACGCGGATTTTTCGCTTTCAGCGCCCGGTAAAACGGGCAAATAGTAGTTTTTTATTAACCAGGAGCCCTAGTTAATGGCAACAGTTAACCAGTTAGTGCGCTCTCCTCGTAAGAAGCCCGTTGAAAAAAGCAACGTCGCTGCCTTACAGGCTTGCCCACAGAAACGTGGCGTATGTACTCGTGTATATACAACCACGCCTAAGAAGCCGAACTCAGCTTTACGTAAAGTATGCCGTGTTCGTTTAACCAACGGTTTTGAAGTTTCTTCATACATCGGTGGTGAAGGTCACAACCTACAAGAGCACAGTGTTGTTCTTATTCGTGGTGGTCGTGTTAAAGATTTACCAGGTGTTCGTTACCACACTGTTCGCGGTACTTTAGACTGCGCAGGCGTAAACGACCGTAGACAAGCCCGTTCTAAATACGGCGCAAAAAGGCCTAAGTCTTAACGGTTCTCCGTTAGTAAGGCCAAACTATTAAATTTTGAGTTTTGGGTTATACCTGAATCCCCACGGAGAATATTAAGATGCCAAGAAGACGAGTTGTAGGTCAACGAAAAATCCTACCTGATCCTAAGTTCGGATCACAATTACTTGCCAAATTCATGAACGTTGTCATGTTGGATGGTAAAAAATCTACTGCTGAAAAAATTGTTTACGGTGCGTTAGACATCGTTGCTGAAAAAACCAGTAAAGCTCACCTAGATGTATTCGAAGAAGCATTGGACAACATCCGCCCTACAGTCGAGGTTAAATCTCGTCGTGTTGGTGGTTCTACGTACCAAGTACCAGTAGAAGTTCGTCCTGTTCGTCGTAATGCATTAGGCATGCGTTGGATGGTTGATGCTGCACGTAAACGTGGTGAAAAATCAATGGCTCAACGCCTAGCAGCTGAAATGCTAGATGCGTCTGAGAACAGAGGTTCTGCGGTTAAGAAACGTGAAGACGTTCACCGTATGGCTGAAGCGAACAAAGCGTTCGCACACTACCGCTGGTAGTCAAAGCTTCTTAGAGAGGATTAAATGGCTCGTAAACATCCAATTGAACGCTATCGAAATATCGGAATCGTTGCTCACGTTGACGCGGGTAAAACGACTACGACTGAACGCGTTTTATTTTATACCGGCTTGTCTCACAAGATTGGTGAAGTCCATGATGGCGCTGCTACCATGGATTGGATGGAGCAAGAGCAGGAGCGGGGGATTACCATTACTTCCGCTGCAACAACCTGTTTCTGGTCTGGTATGCAACAACAGTATGACCAGCACAGAATCAACATCATCGATACTCCAGGGCACGTAGACTTTACGATTGAAGTTGAACGTTCCTTACGAGTGCTCGATGGTGCTGTGGTTGTTTTTTGTGGCTCATCGGGTGTTGAACCCCAATCTGAGACTGTATGGCGCCAAGCTGACAAATACCGTGTTCCGCGCATGGTATTTGTTAATAAAATGGACCGTACAGGTGCTGACTTTGACCGTGTAGTTGAACAGATTAACAATCGCTTAGGTGCCACATGTGTGCCTATTCAATTGAACATTGGTGCTGAAGAGAACTTCAAAGGCGTTATCGATTTGATCAAGATGAAAGCCATTAATTGGAATGAAGCTGATCAAGGTATGACGTTCTTATATGAAGACGTTCCTGCTGACTTACTAGATCGTGCGAATGAACTTCGTACTGAAATGGTCGAAGCTGCTGCAGAAGCCTCTGATGAATTGATGAATAAATATTTGGAAGGTGAAGAGCTTTCCGAGGAAGAAATTAAAACTGGATTACGTATTCGTACACTCAATAATGAAATTGTGGTGGCGACTTGTGGTTCAGCATTTAAAAATAAAGGTGTTCAGGCTGTTCTTGATTCTGTAATCGAGTTTTTGCCAGCACCCGTTGATGTTCCCGCAATCACCGGTGTATTAAGTGATAAGAATGAAACAGAAGCTGAACGTCATGCAGACGATAGCGAACCTTTTTCGGCCTTAGCGTTTAAAATTGCCACCGACCCTTTCGTGGGTACATTAACGTTCTTCCGTTGTTATTCCGGTGTGGTAAATACAGGTGATGCTGTTTACAACGCTGTTAAAGGTAAACGTGAACGCTTCGGTCGAATTGTGCAAATGCATGCTAAAGACCGTGAAGAATTAAAAGAAGTGCGCGCTGGTGATATCGCAGCAGCAATTGGAATGAAAGATGTGACGACTGGTGATACCTTGTGTGATCCTAACCACATCATCACCCTCGAACGTATGGAGTTCCCCGAACCGGTAATTTCCATTGCGGTTGAGCCTCGTTCTCAAGCTGACCAAGATAAAATGAGTGTTGCCTTGGGTAAACTTGCTGCAGAAGACCCTTCTTTCCGCGTAAAAACTGACGAAGAGTCTGGACAAACAATTATCTCAGGAATGGGAGAATTGCATCTGGATATCATTGTTGACCGCATGAAGCGTGAATTTAATGTTGAATGTAATGTGGGTAAACCTCAGGTTGCATATCGAGAGACAATTCGTAAAAGTGTGGAAGTGGAAGGCAAATTTATTCGTCAGTCAGGTGGACGTGGTCAATATGGACATGTTTGGCTGAAAATCGAGCCAAATGAAGAAGGTGCGGGCTACGAGTTCGTGAATGAAATTGTGGGCGGAATCGTTCCTAAAGAGTATATTCCTTCAGTAGACAAAGGTATCCAAGAGCAGATGCAAAATGGTGTCTTAGCTGGGTATCCGGTATTAGATGTCAAGGTCACTTTGTTCGATGGTTCTTTCCATGATGTTGACTCTTCTGAAATGGCGTTTAAGATAGCCGGCTCAATGGGCTTTAGGGAAGGCGTAGAAATCGCGAATCCTGTATTGCTTGAGCCGACTATGAAAGTTGAAGTCACCACTCCAGAAGATTGGATGGGTGATGTCGTTGGTGACTTAAATCGTCGCCGCGGTGTTATTGATGGCATGGATGAAGGTGTGGCAGGTATAAAAATTGTACGTGCTAAGGTTCCTCTTTCTGAAATGTTTGGCTATGCTACTGCATTGCGAAGCGCAACGCAGGGGCGTGCTTCATACTCTATGGAATTCTTTAATTATGCTGAAGCACCAAATAATGTGACTAAAGCGATAGTTGAAGCAAGAAATTAATCTAAATGAAGGTTCGGTCCGGTCTGTTACAGGGTCGGACTTTTAAATTAGGAAACGAGAAAAATGGCTAAAGAAAAGTTTGAACGTACGAAACCCCATGTAAACGTCGGTACAATTGGCCACGTTGACCATGGTAAAACGACGCTAACAGCGGCAATCACTACAGTTCTAGCAAAGACCTATGGTGGTGCTGCATCAGCGTTTGATCAAATCGATAACGCTCCA